>CAMLNH010000199.1 GCA_946481355.1 uncultured Curvibacter sp. | reverse complement strand
ACTTGGACAGCAGCACGCGGATGTGCATCTTGTAGGCCTTGCTCTCCAGGTATTCGAAGAAGCGCTTGATGCCGTACCACTGCTGGTTCCACTTGCCCTTCCAGTTGGGCGAGCCGTAGATCACCCAGTCCTTCTGCTCCTGGGTGAGTTTGCCCCAGGCGGTGTCACGCGGGATGCCCGCCGCCTCGGCGTGGCGCATGAGGTCGTCCTGGCATTCGGCCCAGGCGGGGGTCTGGATGGTCTTGATGGCGCCGGCGCGCAGCGTGAGGCGGTCGTTGGGGATGACCAGGCCATAGTCCACCCCGATCACGCGCCCGAAGCCGCGGCAGACCTCGCAGGCGCCCACGGCCGAGTTGAAGGAGAACATCGAGGGGATGGGATCGGCGTAGCGCAGGTCACTGTCGGGGCAGTGCAGGCCGGTGGAAAACCTCCAGATATCAGGATCGCCCTCCTCCTTCAATTGGTAGACATTCAAACGGCCGCTGCCGCGCTTGAGCGCGACCTCGATGGCCTCGACCACGCGCGCGCGCTCGGTACCCGCGAGGCGGAAGCGGTCGGCCACTACGTCGAGAATCTTGCGCAGCCCTGCCGGTGTGGCCGTCTCACGCTCGGCCTGCACACGCGTGAAACCGCTGGCAGAAAGCCATTGCTCGATCGCCTCGCGGCTGGTGTTGCCCGGCAACTCGACCGGGAAGGTCAGCACCAGGCGCGGGTCTTGTGCCGCCGCGGCACGCTGTTGTAACTCGGCGTAAATACTGTCAGCGCTGTCGTGCCGCACAGGCTGGGCCGTCTGACGGTCGAAGAGCTGGGCCGCACGCGCATAGAGCAGCTTGAGGTGGTCGTTGAGTTCGGTCATCGTGCCGACCGTGGAGCGCGAGGAGCGCACCGGGTTGGTCTGGTCGATGGCGATGGCCGGGGGCACGCCTTCCACGCGGTCCACGGCGGGTTTGTCCATGCGGTCCAGGAACTGGCGTGCATAGGCGCTGAAGGTCTCGACATAGCGCCGCTGACCCTCGGCGTACAGCGTGTCGAACACCAGGCTGGACTTGCCCGAGCCGCTCGGCCCGGTGACCACCGTGAGCTCACCTGTGCGGATATCCAGATCGAGGTTCTTGAGGTTGTGCTGACGCGCGCCGCGGATGCGGATGCTTCCCTGGGTCATGGTGGCTCTCGCTGCTAAAGGCCCGAACATTCTAGGAGCAAGCGCAAGCCCGCCGGGTCGTAGGGCCGTAATCTGGCCGTAGGATGACGGGCATAGAATGCCGTCCGTCGTTGGACAGCAGAGGTAGCTGAAATGAGAAAACTACGTATCGCAGCGGTCCTCGCGGGCCTGTTGCTGGGCCTCCATGTGCAGGCGCAGATCCTGGTCGGTCAGACCGCCGGTTTCACGGGCACCTCCGCCGTCGGCGTCAAGGAAATCACCGATGGTGCCGTGCTCTACATCGACGCGATCAACGCCAGAGGCGGCGTCAACGGGCAGAAGATCGAGCTGCTCCAGCTCGACGACAAATTCGACCCCAAGCTGGCGGCCGAGAACGCCCGCATCCTGATCGAGCAACGCAATGTGGTGGCGCTGTTTCTGAACCGCGGCACCCCGCACACCGAAGCCATCATCCCCCTGCTGGACCAGCATGGGGTGGCGCTGGTCGGTCCCTCGACCGGCGCCATGGTGCTGCACCAGCCGGTCAAGAAGTACGTCTTCAATGTGCGGGCCACTTACCAGCGCGAGGCAGAGAAAGCCATCCAGCATCTGGTCACCATTGGTATCGACCGCATCGCTGTGCTGCATGTCGACGACAGCTTCGGCAAGGACATCCTGGTAGGGGCACAACGCGGCCTGGAGCAGGCCAAGCTCAAGCCTGTGCTGGTGGCGAAGTACGACCGCACCAAACCGGACTTCTCCACCATCGCGCCGGCACTGGCCCAAGCGAACCCCCAGGCCATCGTGCTGATCGCCTCGGGGGTGGCAGCGGCCGATGCCGTGAAATCCATCCGCGCAGCGGGCAGCCTGGCCCAGATCGTGACCCAGTCCAACAACGCTTCGGGCGGCTTCATCAAGAGCCTGGGTGAACACGCACGCGGCGTGATCGTGAGCCAGGTCTTCCCGCAGTCGCTGACCTATCCGCTGGTCAAGGAAGCCAACGACTTGGCGCGCGCCAAGGGCCTGGCCGAAGTGACGCCTGCCATGCTGGAGGGCTTTGCCGCCGCCAAGGTGCTGGTGGAAGGCCTGCGGCGCGCCGGCGACAAGCCCACGCGTGCCCGGGTCCACGCGGCGCTGGAGACCTTCAGCAAGTTTGACATCGGCGGGCTGGAGGTGAACTTCAGCGCCAGGGACCACTCCGGCCTGGATTTCGCCGACCTGTCCATCATCACCAGCGACGGCCGCTTTCGGCGCTGAGCCGTCGCGCCCTGCTTTGGTGCCCCGGGGCCGGGGCGCCCAGGGCGGCATCCCCCTGGTCAAAGGACGGGAATTTGGACATACACTCCGCGGATAAGACAAAGTCCGAGGAGACACGATGCGGCACTACAGAACCCTAGGCATCGCTTTGCTGGCGCTGGCCAGCCTGAGCAGCCATGCCCAGATCCTGATCGGCCAGACTGCGGGCTTTACCGGCCCCGTGGCGGCAGGCGTCAAGGAAACCACCGAAGGCGCCAAACTCTACATCGATGCCATCAATGCCAAGGGCGGCATCGCCGGGCAGAAGATCGAGCTGATCTCGCTGGACGACAAGTTCGAGCCCAAGCTGGCCGCCGAGAACGCCCAGAAACTGATCGACCAGAACGTGGTGGCGCTGTTCCTCAACCGCGGCACCCCGCACACCGAGGCCATCATCCCCCTGCTGGACAAGAACGGTATCCCGCTCATCGCCCCGTCCACGGGCGCCATGGTGCTGCACCAACCGCTGAAGAAGCACGTCTTCAACGTGCGGGCCACCTACCAGCGCGAGGCCGAAAAGGCCATCACCCATCTGGCCACCATCGGCATGACACGTCTGGCCGTGGTGCACGTGGACGACAGCTTCGGGCGGGACGGGCTGGCCGGGGCCCAGAAAGGCCTGACGGCAGCCAAGCTGACCCCGGCGGTGCTGGAAAAGTTCGACCGCAGCAAGCCCGATTTCAGCAAGATCGCACCGGCCATCGCCCAGTCGGGTGCCCAGGCTGTACTCATGATTGCCTCGGGCTCGGCCGTGGTCGACGGCATCAAGGCCCTGCGCGCGGCAGGTAGCAGCGCGCAAGTGGTGACCCTGTCGAACAATGCGTCAGGCGGTTTCATCAAGAGTCTGGGTGAGAACGCACGCGGGGTCATCGTCTCGCAGGTCTTCCCGCATTCGATCGCCTATGGCCTGGTCAAGGAGGCTCAGGACCTGGCACGTGCCAAGGGGGGCAGTGAAGTCAGCCCGGCCATGCTGGAAGGCTTTGCCGCCGCCAAGGTACTGGTGGAAGGGCTGCGCCGCGCTGGCCCCAAGCCCACGCGCGAGCGCATCCAGACGGCACTGGAGGGTCTGAGCAAGTTCGACATCGGCGGCCTGGAGGTCAACTTCACCCCGCAGGACCACACCGGGCTGGACTTCGCCGATCTGGCCATCATCACGGCCGACGGGCGCTTCCGCCGCTAGACAGGGGCCCTAGACCTCCGGGCTCATCAGGGCCTGCCAGCCCGGCCCGTCGAACCAGGCGTCGCCTTCCAGGTAACGGCGCAGCATGGCCAGGCTGTCATAGCCCCAGAACATGCGCCCGTCCACCGCGAAAGACGGCACACCAAAAGCGCCGGCTGCGATGGCCTCATCGGTGTTGGCACGCAGGCGGTTCTTCACCGCCTCATCGTCGGGCGCGCGCGGCGGCTCCAACTGCTCACGCAGGGCCTGCAGGCGCTGCGGATCCACCGCATCGAGCCCCCCCCGCCAGACGTGGCGCAAGAGCGTCTCGCAGACATAGCGGTTCGGGTCGCCCGCATCGGCACAGGCGATGGCCAGCCGCAAGAGGGGCAGCGGATTGAAGGGGTGGACCGACGGCATCTGCAGCGGCACCCCTTGTGCATGACCCAGCCATTGCACATGACGGTAGGTCCAGGCCCGCTTGGCCGGCACCTCGGCTGGACCCAGCAGACCATGATGCCGCAACATGGCGCCCAGCAGCACGGGGCGGTAGACGACCGAATAGCTCAGGCCCATCAGCGCCTCGGGCAGCTTCTCGAAGGCCAGGTGGCTGTAGGGCGAGATGAAGTCCAGGTAGAAGGTGATCTGCTTCACGGTGCGTCTCCTTGTTCTGCGGCGGACAGGCGCGCCGCGCGCTGCTCGATCTGCGCCCAGACGGCGCGCTTGCCCTCGTCGTCCAGCTTGGACCAGGCCGTGATTTCCTCCAGCGTGCGCAGGCAGCCCTGGCACAGGCCGGTGGCGATCTCCATGCGACAGACCGAGATGCAGGGCGAAGGCAGCTCACACGCCTTGCGCTGGGCGCGTACCGCCTGTTTGGCCAGCCACTCCATTCAGCTTCTCTTGTTGAGGATGGCCGTGGCCACACGCGAATTCGGCTTGCGGCCCAGGGCGGCGCTGATGAAGGCGCCCGCATCGACCAGCTGGTCCAGATCGATGCCGGTCTGGATGCCCAGGCCCTGCAGCAGATAGACCAGATCCTCCGTCGCCACATTGCCCGTGGCGCCCTTGGCATAGGGGCAGCCGCCCAGGCCGGCCGAGGAGGACTGGAAGTTCCACACCCCCATCTCGAGGGCGGCATAGGTGTTGGACAGGGCCTGGCCATAGGTGTCGTGAAAATGGCCCGACACGTGATTGATATCGAAGTGCGCCAGCGTCGCCTCGATGGCGCGCTGCACCTTGCGCGGTGTGCCGACGCCGATGGTATCGGCCACGTCCACGCGCTGCACGCCGATGTCCTTCATCAAGCCGGCCAGCATGCCCACACGCGCGGGCGCCACATCACCCTCGTAGGGACAGCCCACCGTACAGCTCATGGCGCCGCGCACGCGAATGCCCGCTGCCAATGCGGCCTCGACCACCGGCGCGAAGCGCTCGATGCTCTCGGCGATCGAGCAGTTGATGTTCTTCTGGCTGAAGGCCTCGCTGGCCGCGCCGAAGACCACGATCTCGTCGGGCTTCGAGGCTGCGGCGGCCTCCCAGCCCTTGAGGTTGGGCACCAGCACGGAGTAACGTACGCCGGGACGGCGCGTGATGCCGGCCATGACCTCGGCGTTGTCCCCCATCTGCGGCACCCATTTGGGCGAGACGAAGCTCGTGACCTCGATCTCCGTGAGGCCTGCGTCCTGCAGGCGCTGCACGAGTTCGATCTTGACCGCCGCGGGCACCGGCTGCTTCTC
>CAMLNH010000198.1 GCA_946481355.1 uncultured Curvibacter sp. | reverse complement strand
GGGTCGGTCTCCCAGCCCTTGCACTTCAGGATCCAGCCCGGCTGACCGCCGCCGCCGGCGTTGCCGCCGCGCGGGGTGACCTTGTCCTTGAAGTACTCCATCTCGTGCGGGTACTGGGGATACTCTTCCAGATAACCGATCTTCTCCAGGCGTTGCTGGTCACGCATCTTCACGCGGCACAGGTTCAGCACGGCGTCCTGCATGGACACGGCGACCTTCTGGCCCTTGCCGGTCTGCTGGCGGCCGATGATGGCGGTCAGGATACCGATGGCCAGGTGCATGCCGGTGTTGGAGTCACCCAGGGCAGCAGCGGAGATCGTGGGGGCCGAGTTTTCGCCCTTCCACCAGCCGGTGGTCGAGGCGGCGCCGCCAGCGCACTGGGCCACGTTTTCGTAGACCTTGAGGTCCTCGTAGTGGTGGCCTTCGCTGAAGCCCTTGACGGACGCCAGGATCATGCCGGGGTTGAGCTTCTGGATGTACTCCCAGGTGAAGCCCATGCGGTCCAGCGCGCCGGGACCGAAGTTCTCGACCATGACGTCGGACTTCTTGATCAGCTTCTCCAGCACTTCCTTGCCTTCCTTGGTCTTGGTGTCCAGGGTCAGGGAACGCTTGTTGCTGTTGAGCATGGTGAAGTACAGCGCGTCGGCATCGGGGATGTCGCGCAGCTGGCTGCGGGTCACGTCACCGGCGCCAGGACGCTCGACCTTGATCACGTCGGCGCCGAACCAGGCCAGCAGCTGGGTGCAGGCGGGACCGGCTTGCACGTGCGTGAAGTCGATGATCTTGATGCCCTTGAGGGGTTTGTTGGACATGTTGCAGTTCTCCTTGTGGGTGGTTGCGCTTGTGAAATCAGTGCTTCTTGGTCGCAACACTGGCCGGGTTCAGGCTGGTGATGCGGCCGCTCTCGGTGCCGGCGGTCTCGTCGATGACGGCATTGATCAGGGTGGGCTTGCGCGACTTGATGGCTTCTTCCATGGCCTTGCGCAGCTCGGCCGGGGTGGTGGCGTTGACGCCGACACCGCCGAAGGCTTCCATCAGCTTGTCGTAGCGTGCGCCCTTGACGAACACGGTCGGGGCCACGTCGGCGCCACCGGTCGGGTTGACGTCGGTGCCGCGGTACACGCCGTTGTTGTTCATGATGACGATGCAGACTGGCAGGTTGTAGCGGCAGATCGTCTCGACTTCCATGCCGCTGAAGCCGAAGGCGCTGTCGCCTTCCACAGCGATCACGGGTTGGCCGGATTCGACAGCAGCGGCTACGGCAAAGCCCATGCCGATGCCCATCACGCCCCAGGTGCCCACGTCCAGACGCTTGCGCGGCTTGTACATGTCGACGATGGAGCGGGTGAAGTCCAGCGCGTTGGCGCCTTCGTTGACCAGCATGGCGTCGGGGTTGGCCTTGACGATGTCACGCACCACGTTCAAGGCGCTGTGGAAGTTCATCGGCACCGGATCCTTGGCCAGGGTCTCGGCCATCTTGGCGACGTTCTTGGTCTTGCGTTCGGCGATGGCGCCGGTCCACTCGACCGGGGGCTTGGCCCAGTTGCTGCCGATGCCGGCGAGCAGGGCGGAGACGCAGGAGCCCACGTCACCGACCAGCGGGGCGTCGATGGCCACGTTGCTGTCGGCTTCGGTCGGGGAGATGTCGATCTGGATGAACTTCTGCTTGCCCCAGTCCTTGTGGTCCTTGCCACCCCAGGTCTTGCCCTTGCCGTGCGAGAGCAGCCAGTTCAGGCGCGCGCCGATCAGCAGCACCACGTCGGCTTCGGGCAGCACGTAGGAACGGGCAGCAGCGGCAGACTGGTCGTGCGTGTCGGGCAGGATGCCCTTGGCCATGGACATGGGCAGGTAGGGGATGCCGGTCTTCTCGACCAGGGACTTGATCTCGGCGTCGGCCTTGGCGTAAGCGGCGCCCTTGCCCAACAGGATCAGGGGCTTCTTGGCGCCCTTGAGCAGGTCCAGCGCGCGCTTGACAGCGTCAGGAGCGGGGATCTGGCGCGGCACCGGGTCGACCACCTTGATCAGCGAGGCCTTGCCGGCCGCGGCGTCCATGGCCTGCGAGAACAGCTTGGCCGGCAGGTCCAGGTAGACACCGCCCGGGCGGCCGGAGACGGCGGCGCGGATGGCGCGGGCGATGCCCACGCCGATGTCCTCGGCGTTGAGCACGCGGAAGGCGGCCTTGCACAGGGGCTTGGCGATGGCCAGCTGGTCCATTTCTTCGTAGTCGCCCTGTTGCAGGTCGACGATCTCGCGCTCGGAGGAGCCGGAGATCAGGATCATGGGCCAGCAGTTGGTCGTGGCGTTGGCCAGCGCGACCAGGCCGTTGAGGAAGCCGGGGGCGGACACCGTCAGGCACACGCCAGGCACGCCTTCGGCGCCGTTGAGGAAGCCGGCGATGGCGGCGGCGTTGCCGGCATTGGCCTCGTGGCGGAAAGAGATCACGCGCAGGCCTTCAGCCTGCAGCATACGGGTCAGGTCGGTGATCGGAATACCCGGCAGGCCGTAGATGTTCTTGATGCCGTTGAGTTTCAGAGCATCGATGACGAGGTGGAAGCCGTCGGTCAGTTCTCTGGTTTGAGCGTCGTTGGACATGGTGCAGTCTCTCTCGGTTTTGGACGTCTTTGGAAGTCGGGCGACCCGGCTGGCAAATACCTGCGGCTCCAGGGGGTTAGGCAGCCCCGGGAGCACGCAGGCGGGGGTTGCCGACGTTGCCGTTCCGCAAGGCTCCGCAGGGGCTGGGGCCGAGTCGGTTGGTAACGCCGGGTTATGATAGGAAGCGATCCGTTTTTCGCCATTGACCACGGTCAATTTTCGGGACAAATGACCATCTTCCAGAGGGAAGGCGGCCCGGAACAGGCAACGGGCAGACGCGATTCCAGGACCCCATGACATCCATAGAGAATCATCCGGAAAAGAACATCATCCGGGTTCAACTCCGCCAGAATCACGTCCTCAAGGGCATGAGTGCCACCTCGCACGAGGAGCTTGAGCAGCATCTCACGCTGGTGGACTGCAACAAGGGCGATTTCCTGCTGCACCAGGGCGTGCACGAGATGGAGCAGTATTTCATTCTTGATGGCGTGCTCAAGCGCGTGGTGGCCAATCCGCAGGGCAAGGAGATGATCCTGCGCTTCGCGGCCGAACGCGAGATGGAAACCAGCTACGCCGCATGGTCTTTGAAGACCCCCACGCCCTACAGCATCGTCTCGGTGACCAAGGCGCGGGTGGTCAAGCTGCCCATGCCCGAGTGGATCAGCTTCCTGGAGCGGCACCCCGAGGAAAAGCACCTCTTCGAATACAGCGTCATGCACCTCATGAGCGAGATCATGGCGCACACCATCACGCTGCACCTGCTCGATGCGCCGGGCCGGGTGCACCGCTTTCTGCGCAAGCACGCCGAGCTCTTTGACCGCATCCCCAAGAAGGAACTTGCGGCCTACCTCAACCTCTCGGCCGAAACGCTGAGCCGCCTCAAGCAGCGCGGCAAGATCTGAGGCGCTTGCGCGCGCTTCCCGTTCGTACAAGAAAAAAGGCCTGTTCCGTTGGGAACAGGCCTGGAGGCTGCCCTGTCCGCTCAGGGCAGATCGGCAAGATGCCGCTCAGGTTTTGGAGTAGGTGAAGGTCCGGGAGGCTTTCATGAGCCGCAGGCGGTTCTCGACGCCCGTCACGCCCTTGACGCCAGCCGCAACTTTCTCGGCCTGCTGGTGCTCCTGTTCATTGACCACGATGCCCTTGAGGACGACGCGGCCCTGCTGAGCCTCGACCGTGATGTTCACTTCCTGCGTGCTCTCGTTGGCCTTGAGGGCCGAGCGCACATGGGCCGACAGGGCCATATTGGCCAGCAGCTGGCGCGAGGCCTCGGATTCCTGGAACTCGGGGCGTTGCGTGAGCTGGCGGATCTGCTCCACGCAGCTGTGCACGCTGAGGCGGTCGGTGTTGAGCACCAGGTCGTAGAGCACCGGGTCACCCCAGGTCACGCCGAAGAGCTGATGCATGCGCGTGGCGTGCGCATGGTCGCTACGACGGATCTCGTCTTCCGCGAAATCGCGGTCGTCGGTCTCCAGATGGTTCATGAGCCACTCGACGCGCTTGTGGAAGGAGCGCGTGATGCGCACGGTGACCACGTGGGGCACCGGACGCAGCAGGCAGGTCGCCCCCCAGCCGCGCAGCACGACGTTGCCCTGGTTGGCCAGCTCGAAGACTTCCTCGGCGGTGTAGAGCGCCATGCTGGCGGTGTCCGCCGTGGCCCGTTCGATGAGCCCCGCCTTGCCCTCACGCAGCCGTTTGATGAGGCTGGACGACACATGCATCTTGCCGGCCACGTGATCCACCACCTCATGCCGCAGCATGGACAGGTTCATCGTGCTGGCCAGTTCCGTGGCCACGTCTTTTGCGAGGGATCCCATTTCCTGGGTCATTGCAATCACGGCCATGGTCGGAACTCCTTCAATGCAGGTTGAGGGCAGGGCGGGTCCGGGAGATCAGTCCACGCCCCGCTGGGCGGCGAACTCGTCTTCCTTGGGCGGCTTGATCAGGGCAATGATCTTGGAGATCACGGGCCAGAACAGCAGCAGCAGGGCCAGCGTGGTGATGGAGCCCACCAGCGCGTTGGAGAACATGATCGACATCTCACCCTGCGAGACCAGCATGGCCTGGCGGAAGGAGTCTTCGGCCTTGTCGCCCAGCACCAGGGCCAGCACCAGCGGCGCAATCGGGTAGTCGAGCTTCTTGAACACGTAGCCCACCACGCCGAACAGCAGCATGAACCAGATGTCGAGCATGGCGTTGTGCACGGTGTAGGCACCGATGGCGCAGATCACGATGATCACGGGGGCGATGATCGAGAAGGGGATGCGCAGGATCGAGGCGAACAGCGGCACCGTGGTCAGCACGACCAGCAGACCGACCAGGTTGCCCAGGTACATGGAAGCGATCAGGCCCCAGACGAAGTCCTTCTGCTCGACGAAGAGCAGCGGGCCGGGTTGCAGACCCCAGATCAGCAGACCACCCAGCAGCACGGCGGCCGTCGGGGAGCCGGGGATGCCCAGGGCCAGCATGGGCAGCAGGGCGGCCGTGCCGGCGGCGTGGGCGGCGGTCTCGGGGGCGACGATGCCCTCGAGCTCACCCGTACCGAACTTGTCACCGGTCTTGGACACCTTCTTGGCGATACCGTAGGCCATGAAGGAGGCCGGGGTGGCGCCACCGGGGGTGATACCCATCCAGATGCCGATCACCGAGCTGCGCAGCGAAGTGGCCCAATAGGCGGGCAGCTTCTTCCAGGTCTGCCACACGACCTTGGGGTCGATCTTGGCGCTCTTGCCCGAAAAGGACAGGCCTTCTTCCATGGACAGCAGGATCTCGCCGATGCCGAACAGGCCGATCACCGCGATCAGGAAGTCGA
>CAMLNH010000197.1 GCA_946481355.1 uncultured Curvibacter sp. | reverse complement strand
ATTTTGCGCGTGACAGCCATTGATGTCACAGGGGATTTGTGCGCTCCTGCACACTGCTTCCCCGGCAAGACGCCCCGCCGAGGTCTGATTCAGGGTGCGGCCTGGGGTTTCAGACCGATGCCCACAAGGAAAGTTTCAGACGAACGGTCGCGCGAAGCCTTGGGTTTGAGCGGCTTGACGGTCTGGAAATTGGCACGAAAGCGGTGCACGAGTTCGTTGTAGCCGCTGCCATGAAAGACCTTGGCGACCAGGGCCCCCGAAGGCTTGAGATGGTGCTGGCAGAAGTCGATGGCCAGCTCGATCAGCTCCTCGATCCGGGCCGTATCCACCGATGCCACGCCCGAGAGATTGGGCGCCATGTCCGAGACCACGAGGTCGGCCTGGCGCCCCTGGAGCAGCTCTTCCAGCTGGGCCAGCACCGCCGCCTCCCGGAAATCGCCCTGGATGACCTGCACCCCCTCGATCGGCTCCATGGGCAACAGATCCAGGCCGATGATGGTCCCCCTGAGCTCGCCCACCGCCGCACCGCCGGGCGCCATGCGCCGGCGCAGGTACTGGCTCCAGGCCCCGGGGGCACAGCCCAGGTCCACCACCACCTGGCCGGGCTTGACCAGTTTGAGGGTTTCGTCGATCTCCTTGAGCTTGTAGGCCGCGCGCGCGCGGTAACCCTCCTTCTGCGCCAGCTTCACATAGGTGTCGTTGACGTGGTCGTTGAGCCAGGACTTGTTGACCTTCTTGCTCTTGGTTTGGACTTTCATTTCACTATCCAGTGTAAGACGACAACCGGCTGGGCCGGTTGAGGCATCTGCTGACTTTGCGCAGCAAAGTTAAGGCGCAAGCGCCAGCCGAAGCCATAATACGGGCATGCCCGCGATACAACTGACCCCCGCCCAACGCAAGGAATTCCGCGCCGAGGCCCATCACATTGACCCGGTCGTGATGATCGGCGGCGACGGCCTGACGGCCGCCGTCCAGAAGGAAACCGACGCCGCCCTCAAGGCCCATGGCCTGATCAAGGTTCGGGTCTTCTCCGACGACCGTACCGAGCGCGAAACCATCTTCCAGACCCTGGCGGACCAGCTCAACGCCGCCCCCATCCAGCACATCGGCAAGCTGCTCGTGCTCTGGCGTCCCAAGCCGAACAAGGAGCGCGTGGCAGACGAAGACCGCATGCCCGGCCCGCGCGACGTCAAAGTGCTCAAGTTCAGCAAGCGGGGCGGCCAGCGCCCCGAAGTCCAGATTCTGCGCGTGCTGGGCAACCAGCGCCTGACGCCTGGCGGCAAGATCAAGCGCGCCAAGCCCAAGCAGACGAGCGTCAAGAAGCGCAGTCAGACCTGAACCCGGACGCGTTCAGCGCCCGCGGCCCAGCCGCCAGAAGGTGATGGCGGCACAGAACCACTGAAGCACATAGAGCGCACTGCCAGCCCGGTGCCACAGTGCCAGGTTTTCGCGCGCCACGATGCGCGGCGCTACGGCAAACTCCACCAGCAAGGCCAGCAACAGACCGCCGACGACCGTGAGCCGAACAGCCTGCAACGGTCCCGGCTCCGACCTCTCCCCTGCATCGTCCTGCGGACGTGAGGCCATCAGGAGCAGCAGGGTGCAGACCACGCTGACCCAGGTCTGGGCCGTGAAGAGCTTGGCCGCCATGCCACCTGCCAGCGCCGGGCTGGGCAGGTGCACAAACAGCAGGGGTACCACCAGAAAGCCGACGATCGTGAGGCTGCCCCACCAGAGCGCCGCCGCCCACAGCGGCAACTTGAGCAGGAAGGCACGCATCTCCGGACCCGGTCTTTCAGCGGTAGCTGACAGCCACGATCTCGTAGCGCTTGAGGCCACCGGGCGCCTGGACCTCGGCCGTGTCGCCCTCTTCCTTGCCGATCAGCGCGCGCGCGATGGGTGAGCCTACATTGATCAGGCCCTGCTTGAGGTCGGCCTCGTCCTCACCGACGATCTGGTAGGTCACGCTCTCGCCCGTGGACTCTTCTTCGAGCTCGACAGTCGCGCCGAACACCACCTTGCCACCCGCATCGATGGAGGTCGGGTCGATGATCTGGGCCGCCGAGAGCTTGCCTTCGACCTCCTGGATCCGGCCTTCGATGAAACCCTGGCGGTCCTTGGCGGCGTCGTACTCGGCGTTCTCGCTCAGATCGCCCTGGGCACGCGCCTCAGCAATGGCGTTGATCACGGCGGGACGATCCACGGTCTTCAGACGGTGCAACTCGGCCTTGAGCTTCTCGGCGCCGCGCTTGGTAATCGGAATGGTGGCCATGTCTCTGATTTATCGGTAGTAAAAGTAACGGGGGCAGACCGGCGCCTCGCGCCAGCCTGCCCCCGGCAGGTTCGAAATATTCTATGCCAGTTGGGCGTGCATCTCCTGGACGCTGATCACATCCAGGTTTTCCATGGACTTCATACCCTGCACGGCGGCCTCCGCCCCGGCGATGGTCGTGAAGGTGGTCACGCGCCCCAACAGGGCCGAGGTGCGGATGTGGCGCGAATCGGCAATGGCATTGCGGCGCTCCTCCACCGTGTTGATGACCAGGGCGATTTCCTCGTTCTTGATCTGGTCCACCACGTTGGGACGGCCTTCGGTCACCTTGTTGATCACCTCGCAGGACAGGCCGGCCGCTTCAATGGCCGCCGCCGTTCCCTTGGTGGCCACGATGCCGAAGCCCAGCTCGATCAGGCCACGGGCCACCTCGACGGCGCGCGGCTTGTCGCTCTGCTTGACCGAGATAAAGACCTTGCCGCTCTTGGGCAGGCGGGTGCCCGCGCCCAGCTGGGACTTCACGAAGGCTTCGCCAAAGGTCTTGCCCACGCCCATGACTTCACCCGTGGACTTCATCTCTGGGCCGAGAATGGTGTCCACGCCCGGGAACTTGACGAAGGGGAAGACGGCTTCCTTGACGCTGTAGTACGGCGGCGTGACTTCCCTGCTGATGCCCTGGGCCGCCAGGGTCTGGCCGGCCATGCAGCGTGCAGCCACCTTGGCCAGCTGGATACCCGTGGCCTTGGAGACGTAGGGCACCGTGCGGGAGGCCCGCGGGTTTACTTCCAGCACATAGATCACGTCCTTGCCGTCCACGTGCTGGATGGCGAACTGCACGTTCATGAGCCCGACAACATTGAGCGCGCCGGCCATGGCCGCCGACTGGCGTTTGAGCTCGTCCACAGTGGTCTGGGACAGCGAGTACGGCGGCAGCGAGCAGGCGGAGTCGCCGCTGTGCACGCCAGCCTGCTCGATGTGCTCCATCACGCCGCCGATGAAGGTCTGACCCGCGGGATCGCGCAGACAGTCCACATCGCATTCGATGGCGTCGTTGAGGAAGCGGTCCAGCAGCACGGGGCTGTCGTTGCTGACCTTGACGGCCTCGCGCATGTAGCGCTCCAGGTCGCGCTGCTCGTGCACGATTTCCATGGCCCGGCCACCGAGCACGTAGCTCGGGCGCACGACCAGCGGGTAGCCCAGGGAAGAGGCCTTCTCCAGCGCCTCGGCTTCGGTGCGGGCCGTGGCATTGGGCGGCTGCTTGAGGTTGAGCTTGCGCAGCAAAGCCGAGAAACGCTCGCGGTCTTCAGCGGCGTCGATCATGTCCGGCGAGGTGCCGATGATGGGCACACCCTCGGCCTCCAGACCCAGAGCCAGTTTCAGCGGGGTCTGGCCGCCATACTGCACGATCACGCCCGCGGGCTTTTCCTTGTCCACGATCTCGAGCACGTCTTCGAGTGTCAGCGGCTCGAAGTAGAGACGGTCCGAGGTATCGTAGTCGGTGGAAACGGTCTCGGGATTGCAGTTGACCATGATGGTCTCGTAGCCGTCCTCGCGCATGGCAAGGGCGGCGTGCACGCAGCAGTAGTCGAACTCGATGCCCTGGCCGATGCGGTTGGGGCCGCCACCGAGCACCATGATCTTCTTCTTGTTGGTCGGCTCGGCCTCGCACTCGTCCTCGTAGCTCGAGTACATGTAGGCGGTGTTGGTCGGGAATTCGGCCGCGCAGGTATCCACACGCTTGTAGACCGGACGCACACCGAGCTTGCGACGGGTATCGCGCAGGTTCTTTTCTGTAGTCTTGAGCAGCTTGGCCAGGCGACGGTCAGAGAAACCCTTCTTTTTCAGGGTGCGCAGTGTGGCGGCGTCCAGCGCAGCCAGCGCCTTCTCGCCCTTCTCGGCAGCCAGCTGGTCCAGGTCGAGCTCGATCTTCACGATCTCCTCGATCTGCACCAGGAACCAGGGGTCGATCTTGGTCAGCGCGTGGACCTCGTCCAGCGTCATGCCCTGGGCGAAGGCGTCGCCCACGTACCAGATGCGCTCGGGGCCAGGCTCGCCCAGTTCCTTCTCCAGCACCTCGCGGTCCTGGGTCTTCTCGTTCATGCCGTCGACACCGACCTCCAGGCCGCGCAGGGCCTTCTGGAAGGATTCCTGGAAGGTACGACCCATGGCCATGACCTCGCCCACGGATTTCATCTGCGTGGTCAGGCGGTTGTCGGCCGTGGGGAATTTTTCAAAGGCGAAACGCGGAATCTTGGTCACCACGTAGTCGATGCTGGGCTCGAAGGAGGCCGGCGTGGCGCCGCCCGTGATCTCGTTGCGCAGCTCGTCCAGGGTGTAGCCCACGGCCAGCTTGGCCGCGACCTTGGCGATCGGGAAGCCCGTGGCCTTGGAGGCCAGCGCCGAGGAACGGCTCACGCGCGGGTTCATCTCGATCACGATCATGCGACCGTCTTTGGGGTTGACCGAGAACTGCACGTTGGAGCCGCCCGTGTCCACACCAATCTCGCGCAGCACCGCCAGCGAGGCGTTGCGCATGATCTGGTATTCCTTGTCGGTCAGCGTCTGCGCCGGGGCCACGGTGATGGAGTCACCGGTGTGCACGCCCATGGGGTCCAGGTTCTCGATCGAGCAGACGATGATGCAGTTGTCGGCCTTGTCGCGCACGACTTCCATCTCGTACTCTTTCCAGCCCAGCAGCGACTCTTCAATGAGCAGCTCCTTGGTGGGCGAGGCTTCCAGGCCGCGCTTGCAGATGGTCTCGAACTCTTCCGGGTTGTAGGCGATGCCGCCCCCCGTGCCGCCCAGCGTGAAGCTGGGGCGGATGACGGTGGGGAAGCCCACGGTCTTCTGCACGGCCCAGGCCTCGTCCATGCTGTGGGCAATGCCCGAGCGCGCCGAGCCCAGGCCGATCTTGGTCATGGCCTGCTTGAACTTCTGGCGGTCTTCGGCCTTGTCGATGGCTTCGGGCGTGGCGCCGATCAGTTCGACCTTGTACTTGTCGAGCACACCGTGGTGCCACAGGTCCAGCGCGCAGTTCAGCGCGGTCTGGCCGCCCATGGTGGGCAGGATGGCGTCGGGGCGCTCCTTGGCGATGATCTTCTCGACCGTCTGCCAGGTGATGGGCTCGATGT
>CAMLNH010000196.1 GCA_946481355.1 uncultured Curvibacter sp. | reverse complement strand
TCTGGCCGGCCTCGGCCACCAGCTGGCTGCCGCTGTCCACCTTCTGCACCGAGGCGCCGATCAGGGCCTTGATCTCCTTGGCCGCTTCCGCACTGCGCCCGGCCAGGCTGCGCACCTCGCTGGCCACCACCGCGAAGCCGCGGCCCTGCTCGCCGGCGCGCGCCGCTTCCACGGCGGCGTTGAGCGCCAGGATGTTGGTCTGGAAGGCGATGCCGTCGATCACGCCGATGATGTCGTTGATCTTCTTGCTGCTGTCGTTGATCTCGCCCATGGTGCTGACCACCTGCGCCACCACCTGCCCGCCACGCCCGGCCACCTCGGCCGCCGAAGATGCGAGCTGGTTGGCCATGTTGGCGCTGCTGCTGGTCTGCTGCACCGTGCCGGTGAGCTCTTCCATGGAAGACGCCGTCTGCTGCAGATTGCTGGCCGTCTGTTCAGTACGGTGCGAGAGGTCGGTATTGCCCTGGGCAATCTCGCTCGAAGCCGTGGCGATGCTGTCAGTGGCGCCGCGCACCTGGGACACCAGCTTGCGCAGCGAAGCCACCATCTGCCCCAGACCGTCCATGATGCTGCCCGGCGCTGCCGGCGGCAGGTCCACGCCCAGATTGCCCTGGGCCACCTCGGACATGGCCTCGTAGGCCACCCCGGGCTCGCCGCCCACCTGGCGGATCACCGAACGGAACACCACCAGACCGATGCCGCCAATGATGAGCAAGGCCACCAGCAGCTGCATCACGCCGATGATGATCTGCTGGCGCACCACCGCGTCGAGGTCGTCGGTGTACAGGCCCGAGCCCACGATCCAGTTCCAGCCCGGCACGGTGATGACGTACTGCAGCTTGGGCACGGCCACCTTCTCGCCCGGGCGCGGGAACATGGTGGGCACAAAGGCCTTGCCGTCGCGACTCTTCTTGGCGCCCTCGATCAAGGCAATGATGATGTCCACACCCGAACCATCCTTGATCTTGCCGATCATGTTCTGCCCGTTCCACTCGCGCCGGATCGGGTGCATCACGCCCACGCCGTCCAGCGTCCAGACATAGAAATACTCGGTCTTGCCCTCAGGGCCGCCGTAGCGCGACAGTCCTACAGCCTCGGCCGCCAGCTTCTGCGCATCGGCCTCGGAGAGCGTGCCGGCCTTGGCCAGCGCCTGGTAACCCATGACCACGCCATGGGCCGATTGCACGGCCGTGACCAGCTGGTCCTTGCGGGCTTCGGTGATCTGCGTTCGGGACTGCAGAGTGGAGATGATGGTCAAAACGGCCACGGCGATCAGGGCCACGGCCACGAGCAAGCCGATCTTCAGCTTGAAGCTCATGCGGTTCAGCATACGGAACTCCTGGTTTTTTCTTCAACGGCGGGCTTCGTCCGTCCCGCTGCCTGCGGCATGCCTGTCCCTGAGCTCTTTATAGTGAGAGTGCAAGCTGTCCATAGCTGGGGAAAGCCCGTATCAGGTACGGGCACCGGATGACTCTGAACAGTTTTCGGCAGAACAGGCCCTCTGCTTGAGGACCGATGGTGCACCTGCCCCGGCTCAGGACCGGGAGGTCAGCGGCCTGGGCCTGCGTTCGGCCCGGCCCGAAGCCTGGCAGGCCTTGCGGTAATCCAGCAAAGTGCGCTGCGCACGTCCGAGCAATGTGTCGGCGGCGTAGCCGCCGGGGCCCGGCTCACCATAAGGCAGACCACCGAGCAAGACCATGCCCTCGCCCGCCGTCTCGGCCGTCCATATCTGAAAGCGGCCCTGGACCACGGCGTCTACCACCTGCGGCGCCAGCATCAGGTGACGGCGGTTGCGGCGTGGGATCAGCACGCCCTGGCGGCCCGTCAGGCCCAACCGTTCGCAGCTGCGGAAATAACCTTCGATCTTCTCGTTGATGCCGCCCACGGGCAGCAGCTCGCCATGCTGGTTGAGTGCGCCGGTCACGGCGATGCCCTGGCGCAGCGGCACCGCCGCCAGCGAAGACAGCAAGGCCGCGAACTCTGCGAAGGAGGCCGAGTCACCTTCCACCCCGCTGTACTCCTGCTCGAACACCACCGCCGCGTTGAGTGCCAGCGGCGTGATATGCACGAAGAGCGCAGCCAGATGGCTGTGAAGGATGAGCACGCCCTTGTCGTGGATGGGGCCGGAGAGCTCCACCTCGCGCTCGATGTTGAGCAGACCCTCGTCGCCCGCATGGGTGCGCGCCGTCACACGCACGGGAAAGCCGAAGCGGTAGTCGCCCAGATCGACCACGGTCAGCCCATTGACCTGGGCCACCTTCTCGCCATCCACGTCGAGCAGGCGCTCACCGTCGCCCAACGTTTCCTGCAGACGCTGCTCGGGGTAGTCGTGGCGATGGATGCGCGCCTGTTGCGCGGCCTGCACATCAGCCGCCTCCACCCGCACGGCGCCGCGCGCCCGGGCCATGGCCGCGGCCTCCATCACCAGGGTCTCGCTGTGCGCAAAGATGGCGCTCTGGCGCGTCTGGTCCTCGGCCTCGCGGTGCGCTTGTTCCAGCAGCACGGCCACGGCCTCGGCCGTGAAGTGCGGCAGGCCCAGGCGGCGGCAGGTGTGGGCCACGAAGATGCCGGTGGCGCGATAGGTACCGGCGCTGGCCCGGAAACTCTCGGCAAAGTCCACCTTGCAGCGCAGGTGACGTGCAAACTCCGGGTCGCCCTCCTGCACGGCGTAGTACTCCTCGACCGAACCCACGAGGATGATCTTCACGTCCACGTCCACCGGCTCGGGCTGCAGCGAGACGGCAGCGATGGGCGCGTAAAGCATGCCCGGCTCCTCGATCTGCAGGCGACCGCTGCGCAGGAAGCGGCGCAGCTTTTCCCACACCGGCTCATCGGCCAGCAGGTCGCGCAGGTGCAACATCAGGAAGCCACCATGCGCGCGCAGCAGACTGCCGGCGCGGATGCGGCTGTGATCCGTCACCAGCACATCGTTCTCGTTCTGGTACTCGATGCTGCCGAACAGGGCACGGAACACGGGGTTGTCCTCAACGATCACCGGCGCGCCCGATCGGCCGTGCTGGTCCACCACCAGGTTCACGTGGTAGCGCGCCAACACCTCGGTCAGCGCGGCGGCGCGCAGGCTGTCGTCCTCGTCACCGCTGCCCGGCTGGAACAGTTCGAGGTTCTCCAGAACATCGTGCGCCACCTGGTCCAGGTAGCTGCCCAGCTTGACCGTGTCCTTGATCTGCTTGCGCAACTCGTTGCGAATTTCCTGCAGTTCGTGCTCCAGCAGGGGCTTGATCACCTGGCGGCGCAGCGCGGCCAGGCCCTGGTTGAGCACGCGTTCCAGCGCCCGCGTCCTCTCCAGGTAGCGCGCAATCTCGCCGCGCAGTTCCTCCTCGAGCCGGTCCGTCTCGGCACGCCTGTCCTTGGGCAAGGCCAGCAACTTGCCTTCGGTCATGGGCTCGCCCTTCTCGTCGCGCAGGGTCAGCACCAGATGCCCTTCGTCGCGGATGATGGCGAAGCTGCGTGCCTCAGCGTAGGCGTCGAGCTCGGCAAAAGCGCGCAGGTCCTCGGCCTTGTAGGTCTTCTGCAGGTGGGCGCTTTCGCCGCGGAAGTCCTCGCCGTCGAGCCGTTTGGGGATCTCGGCCTGCAAGGTCTTGACCAGCTGGGCCATGAGCTGGCGCAGCTGCCGTCCCTGCCCGGGCGGCATGCGCAGCGCGCGCGGACGCTCTGGCGCGTCGAAGTTGTGCAGGTAGCACAGGTCCGGCGGCACGGGTCGCGTGGCCGCCACTTCCTGCATCATCTGCGCGAGCAGCGTGCTGCGCCCACTGCCCACTTCACCCAGCACGAAAAGGTTGTAGTCGGGCGCATCCATCTGCAGACCGAAGCGCGCAGCCTGCTCGGCACGCTCTTGTCCGATCCACGGCAAGGGCTGGTCCAGCAGCTCGGAGGTATCGGCAAAGCCCAGCCCCCTGGCATCGATGGCCAGACGCAGCTCGACAGGCGGGACTGGAGCGACGGGCATGGGCCCATTGTGCGCCGCCCGGCCTGCTGGGGCATGATCTGCGTCAAGATTTGGGCGTGGCCGCCCGGACTCAGGTCGCGAAACCGTCGTCGGCCTGGATCACCGCGCCGTTGATGAAATGACTCTCCTTGGCGCAAAGCATCACCAGCACTGCGTCCAGGTCGGCCGGCTGGCCGACGCGCTTGCGCGGCAGCATGTTGATGAGCTTCTGGCCCTGCTCGGTCTGCCAGTGGTGGTGGTTGATCTCGGTGTCGATATAACCCGGGCACAGCGCGTTGACGTTGATGCCGAACTTGCCCCACTCCGCGGCCATGGCGCGGCTCATGTGCACCACGGCGGCCTTGCTCATGCAGTAGATGCCGATCTGCGGCAGCACCTTGAGCCCGGCCATGGACGCGATGTTGACGATGCGTCCGCCCGTGTAGGTGCCCGGCGCGGCGCCCTTGGCGCGCGCGATCATGCGTTTGCCCACTTCCTGCGCCACGAAGAAGGCCCCCTTGGTGTTGGTGTCCAGCACGAAATCGTAGTCTTCTTCCGTCACGTCCACGATGCGCTGGGTGGTGCTGACGCCCGAGTTGTTGATCAGGATGTCGATGGAGCCCACCTCGGTCTCGGCGCGCGCCACGGCGGCGCGGATGGAGCCGATGTCCGTCACATCCAGCTCCACCACATGGGCATCGCCGCCCTCGCCCTCGATCTGCGCGCGCAGCTCCTTGAGTTTTTCCACGCGGCGCGCGGCCAGCACCACGGCCGCGCCGGCGCGCGACAGGGTGCGCGCGAACTGCGCGCCCAGGCCGCCCGAGGCGCCGGTGATGAAGGCCACACGGCCGGAAAGATCGATGCTGTACGCCATGGTGGCCCCTTTCGCAAAATACCCGACAAAAAAAGAACGGTCGTTCTATTTTGTAGTCATTCCGATTTAAAATCAGTCGCACATCCGACAGGCCGGGGGGCGGGTTAGCCCCTAACATCCCGCGCCGAACCCGCACCATTATCAAGCGACTTCCCGCACCGAGACAGAAAGCAGCCGCCATGACCCACGATGAAATCCTCGCCCAGTTCGGCCCCCGCGAAGCCATGGAATACGACGTGGTCGTCGTCGGCGGCGGCCCCGGTGGCCTGTCCACCGCCATCCGCCTCAAGCAACTGGCGGCCGAGAAAGGCGCGGACGTCTCCGTCGTTGTGCTTGAAAAAGGTGGCGAACCCGGTGCCCACATCCTCTCGGGCGCCGTCATGGACCCGATCGCCCTCAACGAGCTCTTCCCCAACTGGAAAGAGCTGGGCGCCCCGCTGAACCAGCCCGTCACCGGTGACGAGGTGCTCTTCCTCAGCGAAACCGGCGCGAAGAAGACCCCCAACTTCTTTGTGCCCGACTGCTTCCACAACGAGGGCAACTACGTCATCAGCCTGGGCCTGGTCACCAAGTGGCTGGGCGAGCA
>CAMLNH010000195.1 GCA_946481355.1 uncultured Curvibacter sp. | reverse complement strand
GGGCGGCGCGGTTGATGATGGCGCCGGCGGCGCGGGCGGCCTTGATGGCCACGTTGAGCATGGGGTGCAGATTGGGGGACGACATAAATTGTGAGGCGTTGAGGGGGCGGCCAGTAGCTGCCCCCGGTGAGCGAAGAACAAAAACGCCGTCCGGCGATGCGGGCGGCGACAATAGGCCAGATTCTACCCGCCTTGCCTGTTTTTGATGCAAACCGCCCCGCCCCGTCCCGGATTCCGCACCCGTTTCGTCCTGATCCAGACCAGCCACGCCGGCAATGTGGGCGCGGCGGCGCGGGCGCTGAAGGTCATGGG
The DNA here is from genome assembly GCA_946481355.1 of uncultured Curvibacter sp. The sequence continues at coordinate 5,101 of CAMLNH010000195.1, read as the reverse complement.
CTTCGACGAACTGGTGCTGGTGGCGCCGCGCTGGGCCAATGTGCTGCGGCGCCAGGAAACCATCGAACGTGCCAGCGGGGCCAACGATGTGCTGGACAAGGCCCGTATCGTCGAGACCCTGGACGAGGCGCTGGAAGGCATGACGCACCTCTGCGCCACGGCCATGACGCCGCGCGACTTCGGCCCGCCCACGCGCGCCCCGCGCGAGCACTTTGCCCAGCTGGTGCAGACGGCCACGCCCGAGGCGGGGCCGCAGGGGGTGGCCTTGCTTTTCGGTTCCGAGCGTTTTGGCATGCGTAACGAGGATGTGTACCGCAGCCATGTCTGCCTCAGCATCCCGACCAACCCGAAGTTTGGCTCCCTGAATCTCGGTGCCGCGGTGCAACTCATTGCCTACGAATGGCGCCTGGCTTTGGGTGGCTATGCCGTGCAGGAAGCGACGGCAGCGCCTGTGCGGGCCGACGCGCCCCAGGTGGCCGGCCTGCTGGCGCATCTGGAGCAGGCGCTGGTGGCGGTGGACTTTCTCGATCCCGAAGCGCCCAAGAAGCTCATGCCGCGTCTCAACGCGCTGTTCAACCGCGCGCAACCGACCCAGGAGGAAGTCCATATCCTCAGAGGTGTTGCCAAGGCCATGCTGGAAACAGCGTCTCGCGCCAAGCGCTAGACTAGCTCCCATGTTTGCCCGCCTCCGCTCCGATATCCAGTGCATCCTCGACCGCGACCCGGCCGCCCGGACCGCCTGGGAAGTGCTGACCTGCTACCCCGGCCTGCATGCGCTGACGCTGCACCGCGGAGCGCACTGGTGCTGGACGCACGGCCTCAAGTGGCTGGGGCGCTTCATCTCGCACTTCAGCCGCTGGTTCACGGGCATCGAGATCCATCCGGGCGCGAAGATCGGTGAACGCGTTTTCATCGACCACGGCATGGGCGTGGTCATCGGCGAAACCGCCGAGGTGGGCGACGGCTGCACCATCTACCACGGCGTCACGCTGGGCGGCACCTCGCTCTACAAGGGCACCAAGCGCCATCCCACGCTGGGCAAGGATGTGGTGGTGAGCGCGGGCGCCAAGGTGCTCGGCGGTTTTGAAGTGGGTGACGGCGCCAAGATCGGCAGCAATGCCGTGGTAATCAAGCCGGTGCCGGCAGGCGCCACGGCCGTGGGTATCCCGGCGCGCATCATTCCGTCCAAGGCCGGTGAAAGTGCCGACGTGACCGCGCCGGAAAAGAAGTTCACGGCCTACGGCATCACGCAGGAAGACGACCCGCTGAGCCAGGCCCTGCGCGGTCTGGTCGACAACGCCTCGGGCCACGAGCACCAGATCGCCCTGCTCTGGCAGGCCATCGAGAAGCTTTCGACCAGCAAGGCCGCCGCCGACTGCGTGCCCTGCGACGCGGCGCGCGAAGAGCAGTTCGAAAAAGACAAGCTCAACCAGCTGATCGGCAAATAAGCCCGGGGCCTGTTCTGAACAGGCTTCACCTCTCAGCGGCGCAGGACTTTCGCGCCCAGCACGCTGACCGCCAGCCCGGCCATCACCAGCGCCGCGGCGCCCAGCTTCCAGGCTTGCAGCGGTTCACCGAGGATCAGGGCCGAGCTGCCCATGCCGAAGACCGGGATCAGCAGGGCCAGGGGCGTGATGGTGGCGGCCGGGTGCCGCGCCAGCAGCCAGCCCCAGGCGCCGAAGCCGAACAGGGTGTTGCCCAGGGCCTGCCAGAGCATGGCGGCCCAGGCGGCCAGGCTGGCACGGGGCAGCGCCTCGGTGATGGCGGCCACGCCTTCGAAGCTCAGGCTCAGCGCCAGCAGGGGCGGCACGGCAAACACGCTGCTCCAGACCATGAAGCCCAGCATGTCGACCTTGCCGATGCTGCGTGAGACCACATTGGCGCAGGCCCAGCACAGGGCGCCGCTGAGTGCGAGACCCAGGCCCAGCGGCGTGACGTCGTGGGCCTGTGTGAAGCCGGCCCAGGCGATCAGCGCAAAACCCGTGGTGGCCAGGGCCAGGCCGGCGAACTGGATGCGCGGCATGCGCTCGTGCTGCAGCCAGGCCACGAGCAGCAGGGTCATGAAGACCTGGGACTGCATGAGCAGCGAGGCCAGACCCGGCGTGACGTCCGAGCGCATGGACAGGAAGAGCAGGCCGAACATGAAACCCATGAGCACGCCATAGCCCACGAGGTAACGCCAGGCCACGGCGGGCCGGCGGATGAAGAAAAGCCAGGGCAGGGCGCTGAGCGCAAAGCGCATCGTGGCCAGCAGCAGGGGCGGCAGCTCGGTGAGGCCGAACTTGATGACGACGAAATTGCTGCCCCAGACCGCGACCACGGCCAGGGCGAGCAGCAGGTGGGTGAAGGGCAAGGGCAGGTGGCGGCTGAGGTGGACGGGGGCGGCGGCCCCGTGCTCAGGCCCGCCGCTTCAAAGGAGCACCGATTGTGCCACCCAGGCGTAGAGCGGGATGCCCGCGAGGATGTTGAGCGGGAAGGTCACGCCCAGGGACATGCCGAAGTAGAGCGCGGGTTGCGCCTCGGGGATGGCATGGCGCAGCACGGCGGGTACCGCGATGTAGGAAGCGCTGGCCGCGAGCACCATGAGCAGGATGGTGTCGCCCAGGGGCACGGCCAGCGCCGTGGCGAGTGCCAGCGCTAGGCCCGCGTGCACCAGCGGCGCCAGCAGGGCATAGCCGATGAGCCAGGGCGATTGCTGGCGCAGCGGGCCGAGGTTGCGCGCCGTCACCAGGCCCATGTCGAGCAGGAAGAAGGCCAGCATGCCCTTGAACAGATCACCCGAGAACGGTTGCATGGCGGCCTGGCCGCTCTCGCCCGTGAGCATGCCGATCAACATGGCGCCGAGCAGCAGCAGCTGGGCGCCGTCGGTCAGGGATTCGCGCAGGATGGGGCCGAGGCCCACGGACGGCGTCGGTGTCAGCAGGGCCGCGCCGTGGGGCGAGGCGATCACGCCTGCGCTGGCCTGACGCCGCTGCGCATTGGCCAGCAGCACCGCGAGCACGATGGCGGGCGACTCCATGAGCGCCATGGCCGCAGCCATGTAGCCGCCGTAGGCGATCTGCTGGTTGTCGAGGAACTGGGTGGCGGTGACGAAGGTCACCGCGCTGACCGAACCGTAGGTCGCGGCCAGCGCCGCGGCGTCAAAGGGCGAGAGCAGGCGGCGCAGCAGGCGGTAGCCGATCAGCGGCACCAGGATGGCCAGGGCGATGGCGCAGGCCAGGCTGGTGAGCACTTCCGGCGTCAGGCCCGAGCGCGAGAGCGCAAAACCGCCCTTGAGGCCGAGCGCCATGAGCAGGTACAGCGACAGAAAACGTGAGATGGGTTGGGGAATTTCCAGGTTGGACTTCACCGTGCCGGCCAGCATGCCGAACAGGAAGAAGAGGATGGCGGGGTCTAGCAGGTTGTGCATCGGGGGGGCTCCAGTGCCTGAATGATGGTGGATGCCCTGCACAAAGTAAAATCGATAATCAGATATATATCCATAGAGTTTTATCTATGAACGTGACTTTCCGCCAGCTGCGCCTTTTCCTGGCGCTGGCCGAGACCGGCAGCGTCAGCGGCGCGGCGCGCGCCATGCACGTAACCCAGCCCACGGCGTCCATGCAGCTGCGCGAGATCAGCGAGTCGGTCGGCTTGCCGCTGTATGAGGTGGTGGCGCGCCGCGTGCACCTGACCCAGGCCGGGCTGGAGCTGGCGCGCACGGCCCGGCGCATGGCCACCGAGTGGGAGGCCTTCGGCCAGATCGTTGACGGCCTCAAGGGGCTGACGCGCGGACGCCTGCAGGTGGCGGTGGTGAGCACGGCCAAGTACTTCATTCCGCGGCTGCTCGGCCACTTCTGCAGCCGTCACCCCGAGGTGGACATTTCACTGGAGGTGCTCAACCGCGACGGTGTGGTGGGTCGCCTGCGCGAGAACCTGGACGACCTCTACATCATGTCGCGGCCGCCGGCCGAGCTGGAGCTCGAAGACCAGATCTTCCTGCCCAACCCCCTGGTGCTGATCGCCAGCGCCGACCATCCCCTGGCCCGCAAGCGGCACCTGAAGCTGCAGGACCTGCGTGGCCTGCGCTTCATCCTGCGCGAGCAAGGTTCGGGCACGCGGCTGGCCACCGATGCGCACTTTCGCAAGCAGCGCTATGCGCCGGATCTGAGGCTGGAGCTGGGGAGCAACGAGGCCGTGCGCGAAGCCGTGGCTGGGGGGCTGGGGCTGGCCGTGATTTCGGTGCATGCACTGGCCGCCAAGCCGGCCACGCAGGGGGTGGCGGTGCTCGATGTGCAAGGTTTTCCGATCGCCTCGCAATGGCACATCGTCTACCCCAAGGGCAAACGCCTGTCGCCGATCGCCGAGGTGTTTCGCCAGCAGCTGGTGGCACAGGCCGGGCAGCTGCTGCCGCAGGCGCGCTGAGCGCCCCGCTTATTTCGGCGCGCGGATCGCCGACTTGGGACGGAAGGCCTTGCAGACCGCGTCGTGGGTTTCCATATAGGGCCCGCCGATCAGGTCCACGCAGTAGGGCACGGCGGCGAAGATGCCGGCGACGACGGGCTTGCCCTCGGCATCCTTGAGCCCTTCGAGCGTTTCCTGGATGGACTTGGGCTGGCCCGGCAGGTTGATGATCAGGCTCCGATCGCGGATCACGGCCACCTGGCGCGAGAGGATGGCGGTTGGCACGAACTTCAGGCTGATCTGGCGCATCTGCTCACCAAAACCCGGCATCTCCTTGTGCGCCACGGCCAGCGTGGCCTCGGGCGTGACGTCGCGCAGGGCCGGGCCGGTGCCGCCGGTCGTGAGCACCAGGGAGCAGCCGGCATCGACCAGCTCGATGAGCGTGGCGCTGATGCGTGGCTGCTCGTCGGGGATCAGGCGCGGCTCGAAGCTGATGGGGTTCTTGAGCGCGCGCGTCAACCAGTCCTGCAGCGCGGGCAGGCCCTTGTCTTCGTAGACGCCGCTCGACGCGCGGTCGCTGATGGAGACGATGCCGATGCGAACGGAATCACTCATCGCTCGCCGCGGCTTCGGATGCCTTGATGAACTGGAACAGCTCGCGGTAGGCGCGACCGCTGCGCTTCTCGGGCACGTTGGCGGCGTCCTTGCGCGCGGCGCG
>CAMLNH010000194.1 GCA_946481355.1 uncultured Curvibacter sp. | reverse complement strand
GCTGGCGGCGATGTCGTTCACCTGGAAACTGATGGCGGTGTGGTCGGCCTTGGTGCCATCGGGTTTGGGGAACAGGGCCAGCGTGGTGCCGCCGACCGAATAGACGAACTTGCCGTCGGGTTTGAACCCGCCCGGTGCCAGCCCGAGACAACCCTCGTAGAACGCCCGTGCGCGGTCGATGTCTTTCACGGGCAGCATGGTGGTGACAGAAGCAGTGGACAACATACACAGTCCTTTCGCTCGAACCGGCCGCGACCAGCCGCCTGGCGCCCGCCAGGCCACCGGGCCGGCGCACCAGCATAGGCCTGCGGCGGCCTCGGCGCCAGTGGCCCTCATCGGGAAGCGGGGTGTTGTCACCAGTACCATGCCGTCTCCCCACCCCAGGAGCACCGGCATGCAACCGGCCACCAGGCTCAACACCATCCAGCTCGCACCCTCGGACACCGATCTGGCGCATCGCCTGCTCGACGTGTTCAGCGAAGCCTTCGAAGACCCCGACACCTACGACCGCGCGCGGCCCGGGCCGGAATACCTGCGCCGTCTGCTGGGCTCCGAGACCTTCATCGCGCTGGCAGCGGTGCAGGGCGACGAGGTGGTGGGCGGGCTGGCCGCCTACGAACTGCACAAGATCGAGCAGGAGCGCAGCGAGATCTACATCTACGACCTCGCCGTGCGCGCCAGCCACCGCCGCCTCGGCGTGGCCACCGCGCTCATCCACCATCTGCAGGCACTGGCCCGGCAGCGCGGCGCTTGGGTGGTGTATGTGCAGGCCGACTACGGCGACGACCCGGCGGTGGCGCTGTACACCAAGCTGGGCACCCGCGAGGACGTGATGCACTTCGACCTGCCGGTGGACGGGGTCTGACATGGTGCATCGGGCCACCCTGAACTACACCCCCACGCTGGTGCGGCAATCCGTGTGGGCCTACTGGAAACGAGCGGTTGGCATCACCTGGCCGCTGGTGCTCATTCTGCTGACGGGCTATGTGGTGATCGTGGTGCGCGAAGGCAACACCGGCTGGACCGTCGGTGTGTTCGGCGCCATCGTGGCGATGGGGTATGTCTTCCTCGTGATGGTCTACGTGACCCATCTGCGGCACGGCCTGGGCACCCTGCGCACCATGGGCCAGCCGCAGGCCACACTGGACATCGACGACACCGGTTTCACCGTTACTTCCGAGGCGGGTCAGTCCATCATGCCCTGGCGCAGCGTGCAGGAGGTCTGGCGTTATCCGGGCTTCTGGCTCCTGATGTTCTCGCCTTCACAGTTCATCACCATCCCGTTGGACGACCTGCCCGAATCCATGCAAGCCGAATTCCTGGCGAGGGTGCAGCAACACGGCGGCAAGGCGCGCTGACCATGGATCATATCGACCTCCTGATCGACCTGCACCAGCCCAACCCCCGCCAGGGGCCGGGCGGCGACGCGCAGACCGAACTCGCGCTGCGCCTGACCGGGCTCGACCCGGCAGTGCCGCTGACCGTGGCCGACATCGGCTGCGGCACCGGGGGCGCCACGCTCGCGCTGGCCCGGCTGCTGCCGCGGGCGCGGATCACCGCGGTGGACTTTCTGCCTCCGTTTCTGGCGAAACTGCGGCAGCGCTGCGAAGCGGCCGGGGTGGCCGATCAGGTGTCGCCACTGGCTGCGTCCATGAGCGAACTGCCGTTTGCCGACGCGCAGTTCGACCTGCTCTGGTCCGAAGGCGCGATCTACAACATGGGCTTCGAGAACGGTGTGAAAAGCTGGCAGCGCTTTCTGAAACCGGGCGGTGTGCTCGTGGCTTCCGAACTCACCTGGACCACGGACACACGCCCGCCCGAGCTGCAGGCCTTCTGGGACGCCGCCTATCCCGAAGTCGCCACCACCGCGGACAAGATCCGCGTGCTTGAGCGGCACGGCTATTCGCCACTGGGCTACTTCGTGCTGCCAGAGACCTGCTGGCGCGATGCCTACTACCGCCCGCTGCAAGCGGGCTTCAACGACTTCCTCAGCCGCCACGGAAACAGCGAGGCCGCGCGGGCGGTGGTGGCGGAACACGAGCAGGAGATCGCTCTGTATGAAGCGAACTCGATGTACTTCAGCTATGGTGTGTACGTCGCCAGGCGGATCACATTTCCGCAGACATCCCACCTGTCCCCATGACGCTGCCCTTCGAATACCAGAACCCCACGCTCCAGTTCGAGCGCTTCATGGTCGACGCCCGCGACTGCGCCGGGCTGCCCACCACCAACATGGCATGGAACATGGTGGTGGGTGTGCTCCACGCTTTCCGCCAGCGACTGACGGTGCCGCAGGCCCTCGCTTTTGCGGCCGTGCTGCCGCCTGTGATCCGGGCGATCTTCATTGAAGACTGGCCCTTTGACCAGGCGCCGGTGCCCTTTGGCGGGCCGGACGAGTGGCTGGCAGACGTGCGCGCCGTGCGCACCGAGCACAACTTCTCGCCCGCCGACTCGGTGGTGTCCGTGGCAACGGCATTGCGGCGGCATGTGGATGTGTTGGCATTTGAGAGGGTGCTGGCGCAGCTGCCACCGGAGGCCCGCCGGTACTGGCAGGCGAGACCTGCCCCATGACACCCACCCGGCTTCAACTCCAGCGCTGGCAGTCGCTCACCGGCGAACAGCGCGAGCGCGTGCTGGCCCTGCACATCTCGCCCGAGCAGATCGAGTTCGCCGGCACCACTGCGCAGGCCGTTTCGGTGTGCGAAGGCGTCTCGCCGGACGAGGTGGCCGGCCTGGCCATCCTTGAATCGGCATTGCCCATAGGCTTTGTGCTTCTCAGCCGGGGTGCCCGGTTGCCGGACTGGGCCCCAGCGGGTTCTGCTGCGCTCAGAGCCATGCGCATCGACAGCCGCGAGCAGGGCAAAGGCCACGGAACGGCGTCGCTGGCCCAAGTGGCCGCGTGGGTGTCGGAACACTGGGCGTCTTGCAGGACGCTCGCGCTCTGCGTGGACGACCAGAACCTCGCCGCCCGGCGCGCCTACGAAGTGGCGGGGTTTAGCGAGTATGCGGAGCCGAAGGTTGGGCGGATCGGGTTGGTGCGGTATTTGTTGAAGCCGTTGGCAAAGGCGTCTTGAAACACGCTTGATCTGACATGACCACCATTGCGCCGACATGGGCGATGCGGCATCAGGCTAAGGTCCAGGCCTGCATCGCCTGCGCGGGGGACAGGATCTGAAGACCGGTGACAGCCGGGACCGACAGCAGGTCGTCGTCCCCCGTCACCAGCCAGGGGGCTTGCGCCGCGAGCGCTGTGCGGATGAATACGTCGTCGTCCGCGTCGCGGCTCCAGCGCAGTACTGCCAGCTCTGGCGGAATCTCCACCCACAGCGCCGCAGCCCTTGCATCACGCAGGACCGCCCTGCGCGCTTCCAGGCTGATGTAGCGGTCGAACTTGGGTTTCCAGATGCGGGCTTCCAGCTCGGCGAACGTTGCCTCGGAAAACACCGCGAGCCCTTGCAACAGCACGGCGCGCACCACCTGGGCCGGTGTTCCGCTGGGCGAAAGCGCTGCACTGAGCCAGACGTTGGTGTCCAGCACCACCAGCCGCTGGCGCTCAGCTCTCATCGGCCAGCAGTCGCTGCAGTTCGTCCTCCGTCAGGCCCTGTGCGGCGGCATTGGCGGCGTTCTGCGCCAGCGTGCCCTGCAGACGGTTCGCGTAGAAATTGCGCATGGCCTCGTAGTCCTGCGCACTGACCATCACACCCACTACGCGGTCGCGCTTGAGCACCTGCACTGGCTCGCGCTGGACTTGGTCGAGGAATTCGCCGAAGTGGGTCTTGGCCTGGTTGGCGGTGTAGGAGAGCATGGGAGGGCGCCGGTGGATAGAGTGGGAACGGATTTTCACACGAATCGTTCGATTCGCTTGTTTTGATTGATGTACGTAGGCCCGTCATTGCCTTGACGCTGACCAAATGCGGGGATAGATTCAGTCCGAATCAAGGAGGCGCCATGCAAGCCCGCGAACAGATCCGATCCATCTCATATCTCAAGAGCCACGCCGCCCAGATCTCTGAAGAGGTGGCCGCCACCGGGGCGCCGGTCATCATCACCCAGAACGGCGAAGCCGCCATGGTGATCGAGGGCGTGCAGCAGTACCAGGAAAAGCAGGAGCTGATCGCCCTGCTCAAGCTGCTGGCCCTGGGTGAGAAAGACCGCTTGGCCGGCCAAGGCCTCTCGGTCGAAGAATCCCGCGCCCAATTGGCCCAACGGCGCCAGAAGCGCTGATCACCGCATGGCCATCGTCATCCTGCCCGACGCGCAGGCCGACCTGCTGGACCTGCAGGACTACATGCTGGAGCGCTGGACGCCCGAGTTGTGGCTGGTCGCCGAAGACGACATCTATGCCCAGCTCGCCCAGGTGGATTCGGGCTTCATCACCGGCCCGGTGGTTTCCTTGCTCGCCAGCGTGGGCATCACGGACTACCGCACGGTCCTCAGTTCACACCACCGCATCTTGTACCGGCAGATCGACGGTGACATCGTGGTGTATGCGGTGGCCGGGCAGATGCAGGATTTTCAGACGCTGTTGCTTCGGCGATTGTTTTGGCGATGAAAGTTGCAAAAGGAAAAACTTAACCCTGTTTTGCTATCTCAGATCAGCATGCCTCCAAGGCCAAGGCTTGGAAATTTCATGGTTTTGTGGTAAGCAAAATATTAAGTAATTTGAATTTTTGGAGGGGGTATGCAGATTAGTCGCAGCATCAGAGAGACATCGGTTTTTGTTTTGACTTGGGATGATATTGTTAGGTTGTATAGCACTCTCGCTTCGCGATTGCCTAAAGTTGCTCTCAGTACAAAGGGAGTAGATGGATTAACCCGGGCGTTTGAAAGTCTCGACGAGTTGCAGGGTTATCGCAATCCAAAGAAGGGAGAGATAGTTGAATTGAATGTCATAGCTCGCGATCAATCATTTGGGCAGCGATGCGCGCTCTCATTTTCTTCGAGAGGTAACGGAAATGTATATTTTTCGGTCGATGCTCAAGAAGCAGAGGCTGTCTTTCTAAATGAGTTTTACGAAGATTTTAAAGACTCCATTCGTCCATGGTACAGCCTGCCAGCAAGAGTTAATCTTGAACGGTTATTTGCTTTTGGTATGGTCTCCTTGTTTTGCTTTCTTTTGCTGGGGATGTATTTGACCGGAAGATGGGGTCAGGTTTCTTTTGGGGTGTTTTCTGAGCCATTTCGTGCTCGTGATTTTTTCTTCTCTGTGTTGCCTTGGCTAATTGTGATGTTCATAAATTCCTTCAAATCCCGTTATTTTCCAATGGGCGTTTTCTGTGTGGGAGATGCTCTAAGGCGGCATCAGAGTCTTGAGGTAATTAGGACGGTGATAATTGCTGCCTTCTTTGTTTCGTTGGCAGCATCGTTTGTGATGTTGCTGTTTTGATTTTCTTTGATTCTGAGTTTGGATGCTGTTTTTTCTGTAGGATAATATTGGTTGGAATAAAAAGGGCTGCCGCTGGCAGCCCTTTTTGTCGATG
>CAMLNH010000193.1 GCA_946481355.1 uncultured Curvibacter sp. | reverse complement strand
GGCATCAAACCCACCTATGGCCGCGCCATCCGCTACGGCATGATCGCCTACGCCTCCAGCCTGGGCCAGGCGGGCCCCATGGCACGGAGTGCCGAGGATTGCGCCCTGTTGCTGTCGGCCATGTGCGGCCCGGACCTGGACCGCGACTCGACCTCGCTGGACGTGCCTGCAGAGGACTTCGGTCGCAGCCTGAACGACAAGCTCGACGGCCTGCGCATCGGCATCCCCAGGGAGTTCTTCGGCGCCGGTCTCGCGCCTGACGTGCGCGCGGCCATCGACGCCGCCTTGAAGGAATACGAAAAACTCGGCGCGAAGCTCGTCGAGATCTCGCTGCCGCGTACCGAACTGGCCATACCCGTCTACTACATCATCGCCCCGGCCGAAGCGAGCTCCAACCTGAGCCGCTTCGACGGCGTGAAGTTCGGCCACCGTGCCGACAAGTACGCGGACCTGCTCGACATGTACAAGAAGACCCGCGCCGAAGGCTTCGGCGACGAGGTCAAGCGCCGCATCATGGTCGGGACCTATGTGCTGAGCCACGGTTACTACGACGCCTACTACCTGCAGGCGCAGAAGATCCGCCGCATGATCGCGGACGATTTCCAGAACGCTTTCCAGCAGTGCGACGTGATCGCCGGCCCCGTGGCGCCCACCGTGGCCTGGAAGCTCGGTGACAAGAGCGAGGACCCGGTGGCCGCCTATCTGGCCGACATCTACACCCTGCCCGGCTCACTGGCCGGCCTGCCCGGCATGAGCCTGCCTGTGGGTTTTGGTGATGCGAACATGCCCGTGGGCCTGCAGCTCATCGGCAAGCACCTGCAGGAAGGCAAGTTGCTGAACCTGGCGCACCGCTACCAACAAGTGACTGACTTCCACCTCCGTACCCCGGAGGGCTGCTGACATGAGCACCTCCAAACTCGTCCAGGGCTACGAAGTCGTGATCGGCTTCGAGACGCACGCCCAGCTCTCCACCGAGAGCAAGATCTTCAGCCGCGCGCCCACAGCCTTCGGCGCCGAGCCCAACACCCAGGCCTGCGCCGTGGACCTGGCCCTGCCCGGCACCCTGCCCGTGATGAACGTGGGTGCTGTCGAGCGCGCCATCCAGCTGGGCCTGGCCATCGGCTCGCACATCGCGCCGCGCAGCATCTTTGCGCGCAAGAACTACTTCTACCCCGACCTGCCCAAGGGCTACCAGATCAGCCAGTTCGAGATCCCGGTCGTGCAGGGCGGCGAGATCAGCTTCTACCTCGGCGAGGAGAAGAAGACCGTGCGCCTGGTGCGCGCGCATCTGGAAGAAGACGCGGGCAAGTCACTCCACGAGGACTTCATCGGTCAATCGGGTATCGACCTCAACCGCGCGGGCACGCCGCTGTTGGAGATTGTGACCGAGCCCGACATCCGCTCCAGCGACGAGGCCGTGGCCTACGCCAAGGAACTGCACAAGATCGTGACCTGGATCGGTATCTGTGACGGCAACATGCAGGAAGGCTCTTTCCGCTGTGACGCCAACGTCTCGGTGCGCAAGCCCGGCCAGCCCCTGGGCACCCGCCGCGAGATCAAGAACTTGAACAGCTTCAAGTTCATGCAGCAGGCCATCGACTACGAGGTGCGCTGGCAGATCGAGCAGATCGAGGACGGCCATGCCATCCAGCAGGCCACCGTGCTCTTCGACCCCGACACGGGCGAGACCCGCGCCATGCGCACCAAGGAAGACGCGGCCGACTACCGTTACTTCCCCGACCCGGACCTGCCGCCGCTGGTGATTGCCGAGGAGTGGATCGCACGCGTGAAAGCCGGCCTGCCCGAGCTGCCGCGCGCCATGGCGGCGCGCTTCGTGGCCGACTACGGCCTGCCGGAGTACGACGCCACCACGCTGACCCAGAGCAAGGCCATGGCGGCCTATTTCGAAGTCGCGGCCCAGGCCTGCAAGCAGCCCAAGCTGGCCAGCAACTGGATCATGGGCGAGGTCTCACGTCGCCTCAATGCAGACGAGATCGACATCGAACAGGCCCCGGTCAGCGCAGCCCAACTGGGCGCGCTGATCGCCCGCATCAACGACGGCACCATCTCCAACAACGCCGCGCGCCAGGTCTTCGACGCGCTCTGGACTGGCGAAGGTCAGGACGTGGACGCCCTCATCGAAGCCAAGGGGCTGAAGCAGATGAACGACACCGGCGCGCTGGAGAAGATCATTGACGAGGTCATCGCCGCCAACCCGGACAACGTGGCGCAGTTCAAGGCCGGCAAGGACAAGGCCTTCAACGCGCTCGTGGGTCAGGTCATGAAGGCCAGCAAGGGCAAGGCCAATCCGCAGCAGGTCAACGATCTGCTGCGCAGCAAGCTGGCTTGAACTCAGGGGGCCGCGCCGGCCGGCGCGGCTTCAGTTGGCCGCGGGCGCGGCGATCTGGGCCCAGAGCTGCTGCAGACGCTGCAGCTCTTCGTCGAAACGGGCGTTGACGCGCCCCATCTCGGCTTCCTGGTCGGCGATGAAGCGCTCCTGCACCGCCATGCTCTTCTCGTTGTCGTCTACCAGGCGGCGCAACGAAGGCGGGATCTTCTCCGGGTCCTTGACGTAGAACTCGAGCTCCGTGTCGAGCTCCTTGCGCTGCCGCTGCAGTTCCTTGACGCGGTTCAGCGCCGCCTGCCGCACCACGGTGATCTGGGTCAGGGCTTCGGAGCGCTCCTTGTCGTGCACGGAACGGTTGGGATAGCGCACCAGCAAGGCGCGCTCGCGGCGTCGCTCTTCGGCCTGCCGGGCCTGCTCCGCCGCTTCGCGGCGCTTTTTGGCCTCCAGCGCCGCGCGCTCCGGACCGGTCAGGGACGGCGGAACCACGGCGCGCACCGTGCCGCTGGGGTTGAGCAGCAGCTGTTCGCGGTCAGCGCACTCGCGGATGGGGCGGTCGGAGGTGAGCTTGCGACCCTTGGCGTCGACGCAGGTGTAGATGCCGCTGGTGGTCTGCGCCAGCGACGGCAGGGCACAAGTGCCCAGCATCAGACCTGTCAGCACCACTCCCGCCAAACGCATCATGTCAAGTGTCCTGCACGCCGTAGCGTTGTCGATAAGCCAGCACGCGCGCATGGTCGGCGGCCAGGCCATCCTTGCTGTGCTGTTCCAGATACTGCAGCAAATCCCCCAGCTCCGCAATGGCAGCAACCTGCAGACCCAGGCGATTGCGGACATATTGCACGGCGCTGTAGGGTACGTCCTGACCATTCTCGGTGGCCATTTCCTGGCGGTCCAGGGCGATCACCACGCCATGCGGCTTAGCACCGGCCGCCTCGATCAGGGCGATGGACTCGCGCGCAGCCGTGCCGGCCGACATGACATCGTCGACGATGAGCACGCGGCCCTTGAGCGGGGCACCTACCAGGGTGCCGCCCTCACCATGGTCCTTGGCTTCCTTGCGGTTGTAGGCGAAGGGCACGTTGCGCCCGCGCCGCGCCAGCTCCACGGCCAGGGCCGCGCCCAGGGGGATGCCCTTGTAGGCCGGGCCGAAGATCATGTCGAACTCGATGCCGGAGGCGATCAGGCGGCGGGCATAGAATTCGGACAGCCGGCCCAGCTTGGCGCCGTCGTCGAAAAGGCCTGCATTGAAGAAATAAGGGGACAGCCGGCCGGCCTTGGTCTTGAATTCGCCGAAACGCAGCACGCCGCACGCGACGGCAAAGGCCACGAAATCCTGAGCCAGGCTGTCCTGCCCTGCCACACCACCTGCCGTACCGCCTGCCATGGGAAAGTCCTTGTTCAAACTCGTCAGCCTCAACCTCAACGGCATCCGTTCGGCCACCAGCAAGGGGCTCGAAGCCTGGATCGAGCAGACGCGGCCCGATTGTATGGGCGTGCAGGAGGTCAAGGCCCAGGCGCCGGACGTGGCAGGCAAGTTCGAGCAGCTCGCCGGACTGCAGGGCTACTTCCATTACGCCGAGAAGAAGGGCTACTCGGGCGTCGGGCTCTACACGCGGCACGCGCCCAGCGATGTGGTGACCGGTTTTGACGGCGGCGAGTTCGACGCCGAGGGCCGCTATGTGGAGCTGCGCTTCGACACGCCGCAACGCAAGCTCTCTCTGATCAGCTGCTACTTCCCCAGCGGTTCCTCGGGCGAGGAGCGCCAGGCCGCCAAGTACCGCTTCCTGGACCTGATCTACCCGCACCTGCAGAAGCTCAGGAAGCAGCGCGAGTTCATCCTCTGCGGCGACGTGAACATCGCCCACAAGGAGATGGACCTCAAGAACTGGAAGGGCAATCTCAAGAACTCGGGCTTCCTGCCCGAGGAACGCGCCTGGATGACCAAGACGCTGAGCGAAGGCGGTCTGGTCGACGTCTACCGTCAGTTGCAACCCGAGGCGACCGACGCCGCCTACACCTGGTGGAGCAACCGCGGCCAGGCTTACGCGAAGAACGTGGGCTGGCGCATCGACTACCACCTGGCCACACCAGCGTTGGCCGCGCTGGCCCGGACCGAGTCCATCTACAAGGGCGAGAAATTCAGCGACCACGCGCCGCTGACCATCGCCTACGCAGGCCTGCTCTGACGCAGCTCAGGGCCGATCCCGCAGCTTGGCGTGGATACGCCGTGTCGTGCGCCACACCGCCCACAGCACCAGGGGAATCAGCGCCCCCGTGGCAATCTCCACGTTCAGCGGCACGCCCGCGGCCTTCACGGCCTTCACGGCATAGAGCAGCAGGCTGACCACGTAGTAGGAGATGGCCGCGATCGACAGGCCTTCCACCGTGGTCTGCAGGCGCAGCTGCAGTTCCTGCCCGCGCGTGAGCTTTTCCAGAAGCTGCTGGTTCTGTGCCTCGGTCGCAATGTCCACGCGGGTACGCAGCAGGGCGCTGGTGCGCGCCACGCGCTCCGACAAGGAGGTCAGACGCTGGGATGTGGCCGCCACCGTGGCCATGGCGGGCGAGAGCCGGCGCTGCATGAATTCACCCACGGTCTGCGTGCCGGGGACGGGCTGCTCGCGCAGCTCGGCCAGGCGCTGGCTCACCAGGGTGTCGTAGGCGCGCGTGGCGGCGAAACGGTAGTCGTGCTCGGCCGTGGCGCGCTCGATGCGCGCGGCCAGCGCCACCAGGGTGTCGAGCAGCTCCTGCTCGGAAGCGGATTTGTATTCCAGCCGCGCCGTGATGTCGGCCAGGCGCCCCTCGGCTTCGCCCAGCATGGGCCCCAGGCCCTTGGCCACGGGCAGGCCGCGCAGCGCCATGAGGCGGTAGGTCTCAAGCTCCAGCAGGCGCTGCGAGATCCGGCCGGCGCGGGTTTCGGTGATGGCGGGCGGCGCCAGGACGAGGATGCGCTCGAAGCCGCAGTCGCGCAGCTGGAAGTCGGTCACGGCCCAGGAGTGCCCGTTGTTGCCCATGACCGAGGCCACGACGGTGCGGTCACCGAACCAGCGCCGCGCCTGCGCCATCGTCGCGTCGCAGGGCTTGAGCTCGCTGTGCACCATGGCCAGCTGGATGGCCGCGATGGTACGGCCCGGGATGTCGCGCAGCCAGGTGGGGGCCACCGTGAGCTCGCTCGTGAGGTCCGGGTCGCTC
>CAMLNH010000192.1 GCA_946481355.1 uncultured Curvibacter sp. | reverse complement strand
GCTCGGGGCTGGCCGTGGGCCGTACGCTCGTCGCGGTGCTCGAGAATTACCAGCGCGCTGACGGCAGCGTCGAGATCCCCGCCGCGCTGCAGTCCTATATGGGCGGCCTCAAGGAGCTGCGCGCATGAAGCTGCGCCGCCGCGCCCTGAACCAGCTGCTGCTGGGCGGTGCGGTGTTCGGCGTGGGCGCTGCGCAGGCGGCTGCGCTGGAAACGGGGCAGGCCGCCCCTGATTTCGTGCTGCCCGACCAGGACGGCAAGACTCGCAAGCTCGCCGACTGGCGCGGCAAGTGGCTGGTGCTCTATTTCTATCCCAAGAACGACACACCGGGCTGCACCACCGAGGCCTGCAACTTCCGCGACGACTGGCTGCTGCTGCAGGAACTCGGTGCCGCGGTGGTGGGCGTGAGCGTGGACACCAGCGCCGCGCATGCGGCCTTTGCGCAGAAGTACAAGCTGCCCTTTCCTTTGCTGGCGGATGCCAAGGGTGAGGTCGCCTCAAGTTACGGCGCGCTGTCTGACTGGTGGGTCTACAAGTTCGCCAAGCGTCAGACCTTCGTGATCGATCCGCAGGGCCGCATCGCCCGCATCTACCGCTCGGTCGACAGCGACAAGCATTCGGCCGAGATCGTGGCCGACCTCAAGCAGCTGCGGCAGGCCCGCTGAACCGGCCCGCCGATCCGGTGGATCAGGACCCCTTGACCTTGGCCAGCAGGGCGCGGATTTCCTCACGGCGACCCGCGTCGGCCAGCGGTCGACCCGGGCGCGCGGGCGCCTGCAATGCGCGTTCGAGGAAGGCCATGCCTTCGGCCTGGCGGTCGTTCTCGATCAGGAACTCACCGTAGAAGAAGTTGGGATCGATGCCCGAAGGATTGATGGCGAGTGCCTTCTTGAGCATGTCCTCGGCCTTGGCCTTGCTGCCGAAGGCGATGGGCCAGCCCGGCACCTTGTAGTACAGCACGCCCAGGCTGCCATAGGCCGAGCCGTCGAGCACCTGGCCGTCGATGGCAATGGCCTGCTCGTAGAGCGCCTTGGCCTGCTTGACCAGACCCAGCGCACCCAGGCCGCCCTTCTCGCCGGCCAGCGAGCTCACGATGATGCCTTCCCAGACCAGCGGTTCGCTGCGCCCGGCGTGCGTCACGCTGGCCTGGTGGGCTTTCTCAGCCAGCGCCTCGAAGCGCTTGAGGCGTTCGGCGGCTGGGGTCTGGTAGCGGATCACTTCCCAGTCGCGCTGCAACTCGGCGACGGCGTCGTCGACAGGCGCCGCGTGGCCCAGCAGGGGCAAGGCCAGGCCCAGGGCCAGCAGGCCCAGACGGATCTTTTTCATGGTGCAACTCCTTCGGTGATGAGGGTGGCCGCCTTGAGCTGGCGGCGGTGCTTCTTGAAACTGCCGTCGAGCAGCGGCGGGAAGGCGCCATTCAGGCGCACGCCCAGGCGCTCGGGCCAGCCGATGTAGCGTTCCGCAGCCTCGCTCTCGATCAGCTGCAGCAGGGCCTGGGCGACGCGTTCGGGGCTGTCGCTGGCGGTGCCCGTGGCGCGGTTGTAGACCTCGGCTTCGGTGGTGTTGAAGGCGGTGCGCGTGCTGCGCGGCGCGAGCAGCTGGACCTGCACCGGGGTGTCCGCCAGCTCGCGTCGCAGCGCTTCGGCAAAGCCGTGCAGGCCGGCCTTGCTGGCGGTGTAGAGGCTGAAGCCCGGCAGGCCGATGCGACCCAGGGCTGAGCCGACGAAGACGATCTGGGCCTTGGGCTGGCGCAGCAGCTGCGGCAGCAGGGCCTGGGTGAGCTGCATGGGGGCGAGCAGATTGGTCGTCAGTACGCTCTGCATTTGCGCCGGCGTCAGCTGCGACAGGGCGCCGAAGCCGGGCAGGCCGGCGGCGTGGACGACGATGTTGGCTCCCCAGCTGCTGGCGGCATGCACGACACGCTCCATGCCCTCGGCCGTGCCGAGATCGGCCTGGACCCAGCGCAGGTCGGGTGCGTCCTGCTGTGCGCTGCGGCTCACGCCCAGCACCTGGGCGCCGCCCTGGCGCAGCGCCGCGACCATGGCTTGGCCGATGCCGCCGCTGGCGCCGGTGATCAGCA
This sequence comes from uncultured Curvibacter sp., assembly GCA_946481355.1. The sequence goes on along the minus strand of CAMLNH010000192.1, from coordinate 3,462 downwards.
CACGTGCTTGTGCGGGCTTCATGCGGTCACCTCTTCGGCGTGGGCGGCAGTCTGCGGCAGCGGCAGGCCGCGGAAGACGTCGCCATAGAGGCGGTAGAAGGCGCGCGCGGCATGCACGATGGCCGCCTGGTCGGCAGGGTCGGTGATGCGGTCCATGAGCAGCGCGAAGTGCGCCGTGTGTTCCTGGTCCAGCGTGCCGTGCGAGCGCAGGTAGCTGAAGGCGCTGTCGGGCAGGCCTAGCGGTTTCTGGATGGCGTCGGCGGCCTGCAGGGCCAGGGCCACGCTGGTGCCTTCGAGCACATGCACCATGCCGAAGAAGCCCAGCGGGTTGCCGCGCGCGATGGTGTCGTAGGCGTAGGCCACCATGACTTCGGTGGCATGCGCGGGCCGGCCGTGGCGCACGGCCTCGGCGTCAGCGCCGCAGGCGCGGATGTCGTCGAGGATCCATTCGTCGTGGCCGGCTTCCTCCTCGATGTACTCGTCCATGGCCTCGTTGAGCCAGGCATGGTGGGCGGGCAGCGCGGCCTTGGCCGCGCGCAGCAGCGGCACGGTGTGCCTGACGTGGTGGTAGGCCTCGGTGAGGAAAGCGATATAGCTGGGCAGCGAGACCTCGCCGCGCAGCAGCACGCCCTGGATGATGGGGGCCGCCAGCAGGCCCTGGCGGGCGGGGGCGGTGTCGGTGATCAGTCGGTGGTGAAAGCTCATGGTCAGGTCCATCAGGTGGTGAGGGGTTCGGTGAGATCGGCGCGCAGGTCCGCGTGCGCGGCCAGGATGGCGGCACGCTGCGGGCGGCCATTGGTGGTGGCGTAGCCGGTCTCGGCGCTGAAGGCGGCGCGTCCGCGTGTCCAGCGCCTGATGCGCGCGTAGTCCGGCAAGTTGGCGTTGGCAGCGTCCACGGCGGCCCGCAGCACGGCGTCGGGCGTGCCGTCCTGTACCGGCCAGAGCACCGCCCACAGGCTGGGCTCGCCATCGCCAAAGACCACGGCCTGGCGGATCGCGGCCTGCTGGCCCAGCGCGGTCTCCACCCATTCGGGCGAGATGTTGCGGCCGTAGGCACTGATCAGCACATTCTTCTTGCGGCCGCGGATGTGCACATAGCCGTCGGCGTCGATGTGGCCGAGGTCACCGCTGGGCCACCACTCCGGTCGCTCGGTGGCATCGCCGAGGTAGCCGGCCATCAGGCTGCCCGCCACCTCGATCTCGCCGTCGGCCGCGACGCGCAGGCGTGCATGCGGCAGGGCGCAGCCCACGCTGCCCGGGCGCTGCGCACCCGGCAGGTTGAGTGTCTGCACCGAGGCACCTTCCGACAGACCATAGCCCTCAAAGGCGGGAAGGCCGAGGGCCTGGGCGGCCGCGATCAGCGGGGCGCCGACGGCCGCGCCACCCACGGCCACAAACTTCAGGCCGGCCGGCGCACGCTGGCCGCTCTGCATGAGCAGGCCCACCCAGGCGCGCAGCATCTGCGGCAACAGGATGAGGCTGTCGGGCTGGTGGCGCAGCACGGCGGCGTGGAAGGTGGCCACGTCGAACTGCGACGAGCCGTGCCAGCCGAGCTCGGCCAGCGGCGGCGTGATCAGCGTGGCACCCTGGCGGCGTGCAGCCATCTGGCCGGCCACGTTCTCCAGCAGCACGGCGAAGGGCAGGGCGCTGAGGTGGCGCTTGATGCCCAGCGGGCCCAGGGCCTGGACCACGCTGTCCGCCACGCGCTCCATCGCGCTCTGGCGCAGGCACACGCCCTTGGGCGCGCCCGTGGTGCCCGAGGTGTAGGTGATCTTGGCTGTGCCGCGCGGCATGGCCAGGCCTTGAGTCGGCAGATGCGCGCTGCACAGTTCCTGCGATGCAATCTGTACGGTCTGCCAGGCCAGGGCTGGCCAGGCCGCCGCAGCGACCGATGGTGCCAGCAGGGTGTCCACGCCCGCGGTCTGCAGTGCGTGCTGGATCTGGGCCGACGTGAAGAAGGGGGGCAGGGGCACATGCACCAGGCCGGCGCCAGCGGCCGCCTCGTCGAGCACGACGAAGGCCGCGCCGTTGTCCAGCAGCGTGGCCAGCACGCGCGTGCCCTGGGCCTGCAGCCAGGCCAGGGCGGCATCCCTGGCCTTCGCCAGTTCGGCGGCGCTCCAGTCGCGCACGCTGTCATGCAGTGCAATGTTCATGCGGCGCTCCGGCGACGTTCGAGCATGCGCAGGGCCAGGTCGATGCGACCGGCCACGACCACCGGACGGTGGTCGTAGTAGCTGCCCCAGTCTGCGGCGGCAGCGCCCAGCAGGGCCGGGTCGGCCACGCCCAGCGCCAGCGGCGTGATGCCCAGGCGCACGAAGAGATGCTGCAGCTCCTGGGTCAGCGTGCTGACCACCCATTCCAGGCCCAGGCCGGCCAGGTGGGGTCCCATGAGGTGGATCAGGCGTTTGCCCGCGCCGGCCTGGCTGGCCGAGAGATGGCCGACTTCGACGATGTGCGCGCGCGCCACACGCTGCGTGGTGTCGCTTGCGAGCAGCGCCTCGACCGGCTGGGGCAGGTAGCGTTCCAGAAAGAGCGCCGCCGTGTCCGCGATGCGGTAGCCGGCGGCGGCAATGATCTCGTGCTTTGCGTTGCGCAGGCTCACGAGCACCGGGGCGTAGTGCTGCACGCGTGCGCCGTAGCGCTCGCGGTAGACCCCGTGGATGAAACGCTCGACGTCGGCGCGTTCCTCGTCCTGCCTGGTATGCACGAACAGGGATTGCCGGCGCTCGGGCGGCGGGGCGGCGGCAGGGCCGGCAGCGGGATATGAGGTGGCCAGGGCCAGCATGCAAACTCCTTCTGGCTCCATCGAGCCTGTGCATGGCCGCTATCCTGGGGGGCGCACATTAAGCCGGCCTGAAGCGCGGTGCGCAGAACGTGACCATTTGTGAAGACAGGGCGCAGGCCTTACAATCTGGTCCATGCCGCACATTTGCGGCTGACGCGATCGGGAGAGACTGCCTACGTGGCAGCGCCGAAGGAGCAACCGCCCCGGAAACTCTCAGGCAAAAGGACCGATCGCGTGGCTTGATACTCTGAAGAGCGGCCGGATCTCGTCACCCGGCCCACCGCAGGAGCAAGCGCCATCAAGAGGGTGGCGTGAATCTCTCAGGTTCCAAACAGAGGGGGCGTGTTTCGCACATGGTGTGCGAAACACCGCCACCTCATGACGTTTGGAGCCTGTACCCATGAAAACGATCGCCGTCATTGGCGCCGGTATCACCGGCGTCACCACTGCCTACGCCCTGTCCAAACGCGGCTTTGCCGTCACGCTGTTCGAGCAGCACCGCTATCCGGCAATGGAAACATCATTCGCCAACGGCGGCCAGCTCTCGGCGTCCAACGCCGAAGTCTGGAACCACACCTCCACCATCCTCAAGGGGCTCAAATGGATGCTCAAGAGCGATGCGCCGCTGCTGGTCAACCCCAAGCCCAGCTGGCACAAGCTGAGCTGGTTCGCCGAGT
>CAMLNH010000191.1 GCA_946481355.1 uncultured Curvibacter sp. | reverse complement strand
TCCATCTTGTCGTCGGCCTTGAACACCACTTCGGTGCCGAAGTTGGCGATCAGGCTCTTGAGTTTCATGCGCACGGTGGCGGCGTTGCGGCCACCGCGGCTGTATTCGGTCTTGAGCACGACCATGGGGTCCTTGCCGTGCATGATCACGTTGCCGGCGCGAATTTCCTGAGCGATTTTCATAGTGTTTCCGTAGTGCTGATTCGGTTGGCCGCTCAGACTCCCCGCTTCCCGGTGGGATGGTGTTCGTTCGTGCGGCAGTCGAAAAGCCGCCGGGCGCGCCGGGGGCTTTTCGCAAAGCCTTGAATTTTATCGTTTTTTCAGGGTGCTGGGCGTGCTGCAGCGGCGGCACTGAATTCCAGCAGGCGGCTGAGCAGGTCGGGCTGTTCCAGCAAGCCTTGCCGGGCCTGGACGGCGGCAGCCTGCCAGATGGGCAGGTCGGGCCAGGCCAGGGGGCGGGCGTCCAGGCCGTTCCAGGTGTGGTGCCAGGCCTGCAGCGAGGCCGGGGCCTGGATCTGGCGCAGGAAGGCCTCCAGCTTGGCGTGGTGGGCGTGGTCGTCCTGCGGATAGATCTGCCAGACGTAGGGCTGGCCGGACCAGAGCGCACGCACCAGCGAGTCTTCGCCGCGCACGAAATTGAGGTCACAGGCCCAGAGCAGGTGGTCGTAGTCGTCCTGGGTGAGATGGGGCAACTCGTGCACGTCCAGTCCGGCGGGCTGGGGGCAGGCGCGCACAGCGGCCGTGGCGCGGCCCGCGGTGACCAGCAGTTGTGCCTGCTGTCCGGCCAGCTGGGACAGCAGGTCGGGCAGGGCGGCGGGCTCGTAGCAGAAGAGCGAGACCCGTGTCCGACCCGGGCGGGGCGTGATGCCCTGTGCCGCCAGCCAGGCCTGGGGGTCGAAGCGGGCTTGGCGCTGCATCAGATCCGGCTCACGCAGCAGGCCGCCCGTGGCGGGCGTGAAGCCCGGGTAGAAAAAACGCTTGCTCAGGCCGCGTCCCGGTCCCTGCATCACCGGAGAGGGCAGGCCATGGCTGCGCTCCACATAGCTTTCGGCCGAGAGGTATTCGAGGTTGATCCAGCGTGCGGGCTGCGCATCGGCGGCGCGCCAATCCACGTAACGCTGCACGAATGCCGGCGGCACCTCGCAACCGAAGGCCTCGACCAGCACCTGGCCCGGTGACAAGCCGTCCAGGGGCAGTGGCTCGGCCCAGGGCCGGACCTCCACGCCGGGGCAACCCTGGGGCGCCATCCAGCGCAGGGCGCTGGCATCGTCGACCCAGAGACGCACGGCCTGGCCGCGTGCGGCGAGCTGGCGCGCCAGGCGCCAGCAGACGCCGATGTCGCCGTAGTTGTCGATGACCTTGCAGAAAATGTCCCAGAGGCGGGGAGAAACCATGGCGGGATTGTCCACAATACGGCTCATGCAGAACGAACAGGTCGAAGGCCAGGAAGACGCGACAGCCGGACCGCACAGCGCGGCGCTGCTGGCCCAGGTGGCTGCCTTGCCCGGGCTGCCCGGGGTCTACCGCTATTTCGATGCCGAGGGTGGCCTGCTCTACGTGGGCAAGGCGCGCAACCTCAAGAAGCGCGTCTCGAGCTATTTCCAGAAGAGCCACGACGGCACCCGCATCGGCCACATGGTGGGCAAGATCGTGCGCCTGGAGACCACGGTGGTGCGCTCCGAGGCCGAGGCCCTGCTGCTGGAAAACAACCTCATCAAGACCCAGCACCCGCGCTACAACATCCTGTTCCGCGACGACAAGAGCTACCCCTATCTGAAGATCACGGTTCCTCAAAAGGCCACAGGCCAGGCGGCCGAACGCAGCGCGGCCGCCTGGCCGCGCGTGGCTTACTACCGCGGCGCGGTCGAGAAGAAGCACCACTACTTCGGGCCCTACCCGAGTGCCTGGGCCGTGAAGGAGGGCATCCTGCTGTTGCAGAAGGTCTTCCGCCTGCGTACCTGCGAGGACACGGTGTTTGCCAACCGCACGCGCCCCTGCCTGCTGTACCAGATCAAGCGTTGCTCGGGGCCTTGCGTGGGCCTGGTGGACGCCGAGACCTATGCCCAGGATCTGGCCCATGCCGAGGCCTTTCTGCGTGGCGAGACGCAGCAGGTGCTGCAGCAGCTCGAAAGCCGCATGCAGGCGCATTCCGAGGCGCTGGAATTCGAGCAGGCGGCCGAACTGCGTGACCAGATCTCGGCCCTGTCCAATGTGTTGCACCAGCAGGCCGTGGAAAGCACGGACGACCGCGACGTGGACATCCTCGCCGTGCAGGTGCAGGGCGGGCGTGCCTGCGTCAACCTGGCCATGGTGCGTGGTGGGCGCCATCTGGGCGACCGGGCCTATTTCCCCACCCACGTCGACGATGCTGCGGCCTTGCAGCTCAGCGAAGACGATGGCAGCGAGCCGGTGCCGGTCGAGGTGCAGGTGCTCGAAGCCTTCATCGCCCAGCACTATGTGGAGGTGCCGGCCGTGCCCACGCTGATCACCAGCGTGCCCGTGAGCAAACGTCTGATCGAGGCCCTGTCGGAACAGTCGGGTCTGAAGATCCGTGCCGTGCACCAGCCGCGCGAGCAGCGCCGCATCTGGCTGGAGATGGCGCAGACCAATGCCGGTCTGCAGCTCGCCCGCCTGCTGGCCGAAGAAGGCTCGCAGCAGGCGCGTACGCGCGCGCTGGCCGAGGCCCTGGCCCTGCCGCAGGACCGGCTCGACGAGCTGCGCATTGAATGTTTCGACATCTCGCACACGGCGGGCGAGTCCACGCAGGCTTCCTGCGTGGTCTTCCACCACCACAAGATGCAGAACAGCGAGTACCGGCGCTACAAGATCGACGGCATCACGCCGGGCGACGACTACGCGGCCATGCGCCAGGTGCTCACGCGGCGCTACGCTCGTCTGGCCCAGGCCTTGCGCGAAGGAGGCGAAGGCGAGGGGGGAATGACCACCGAAGGTACGGACCGCCTGCCCGATCTGGTGCTGGTGGACGGCGGCAAGGGGCAGGTGGCCATGGCGCGCGAGGTCTTCGAGCAGCTGGGGCTGGATCTTGCGCTCATCGTGGGCGTGGAGAAGGGCGAGGGCCGCAAGGTCGGCCTGGAAGAGCTGGTTTTCGCCGACGGGCGCGAGAAGGTGTACCTCGGCAAGGACTCGGCGGCGTTGATGCTGGTGGCGCAGATCCGCGACGAGGCGCATCGCTTCGCCATCACCGGCATGCGTGCGGCACGCGCCAAGGTGCGCACCGGTGGCAGCAGGCTCGAAGACATTCCCGGTGTCGGGCCCAAACGGCGCGCGCGCCTGCTGCAGCGTTTCGGCGGTGTGCGCGGCGTGACGGCGGCCAGTGTGGAAGATCTGACCACGGTGGACGGCGTCTCGCACGAGTTGGCCGAGGCCATCTATCGCGCGCTGCACTGAGGCGGCTTTGCAGCCGTGCCACAATGCGGCCCATGTTCTTCACCATCCCCACCCTCATGACCTGGACGCGCATCGTCGCTATCCCGCTCATCGTCGGGGTGTTCTACCTGCCGCTGGAACCCGCCACCCGCAACCTGATCGCCACCGTGATGTTCGTGCTGTTTGCACTGACCGACTGGCTCGACGGGTATCTCGCACGCAAGCTCAACCAGGTGTCCTCCTTCGGCGCCTTCCTCGACCCGGTGGCCGACAAGTTTCTGGTCTGCGCCAGCCTGCTGGTGCTGGTGCACCTGGACCGCATTGACGTCTTCGTGGCGCTCATCATCATCGGCCGCGAGATCGCGATCTCGGCCCTGCGCGAATGGATGGCGCAGATCGGCGCGAGCCGCAGCGTGGCCGTGCACATGCTGGGCAAGGTCAAGACCACGGTGCAGATGGTGGCCATCCCCTTCCTGCTCTACCACGACCATCTCTTTGGCCTGATCGATACCCACCTGTGGGGTACCGGCCTGATCTGGATCTCCGCCGTGCTGACCGTGTGGTCCATGGTGTATTACCTGCAGAAGGCTCTGCCGGAAATCCGCGCCCGCGTGAAATGAGCCGGCTCCGCCCATGAGTCACCGCGGCGACAGCGCGGCCCTGTTGAGGGCCATGCCTCTGGTCTTCGTGCTGATCTGGAGCACGGGCTTCATCGTGGCGCGCTACGGCATGCCGCATGCGCCGCCCTTGTCCTTTCTGGCCTGGCGCTATGTGCTCTCCATCCTCTGCTTCCTGCCCTGGATCCTGCTGGCACGCGTCGCCTGGCCCGCCACACGCACGCAGTGGCTGCACCTGGGCGTGACCGGCGTGCTCATGCACGCGGGCTACCTGGGCGGCGTGTGGGCAGCCGTCAAGGCAGGCATGGGCTCGGGGCTCGTGGCGTTGGTCGTGGGCCTGCAACCCGTGCTCACGGCCATCTGGCTTTCGTCTCGCGGTTCCTCGGTGACGCAGCGCCAGTGGCTGGGCCTGGCCCTGGGTTTTGCGGGCTTGATCCTGGTGGTGGCCCGCAAGTTCGGCGCCGGTGGCGAGGCCGATCTGCTGAACATGGCGCTGGCCGTGCTGGCCCTGCTGAGCATCACGGTCGGCACGCTGTACCAGAAACACTTTGTAGCACCTTGCGATGTGCGCAGTGCCAATGCCGTCCAATTGCTGGCGGCGCTCGTCGTGACCCTGCCGCTGGCGCTGTTCGAGACCGAAGCGGTGCGTTGGGTCGACGCGCAGGGCGCCGTGAACTGGGAGCTGGCCGGCGCCATGGCCTGGTCGGTGCTGGGGCTCACCCTGGGCGGCAGCTCGCTGCTGTATCTGCTGATCCAGCGTGGTGCGGCCACCAGCGTCACCAGTCTGCTCTATCTGGTGCCTCCCACGACCGCGCTCATGGCCTGGGCGCTGTTCGCCGAACCCATCACGCTGACGACGCTCGTGGGCACCGTGCTGACGGCGCTCGGGGTGAGTCTGGTGGTGCGCGCGGCGCGCTGAGCAAGGCCTAACCCATTTTGGCGCGCACGTGAAGTCGGGATGCCATGCATGAACTTTTTTTTGTGTTCCGGCGCAGGAGTTTGCGTGTGAAATGCGTCTAGAATTCGCCCCCACGCTGTTGTTATGCCGCATGACTTGTTGACACGGCCGAAGTCCGTAGCTCTAATTCCATGCAGCCGTGCAAGCGGCCGGCCTAGCCAACCGCATCCGGTCAGCCCGCCGGATCGGAGAGCCAGAATTATTCAAGAGACAAACTGATTAACGTCGTTTCCATTACAAGGGGATCTTTGTGAACAAGACTGAACTGATCGAACACATCGCCAAGCACGCCGACATCTCGAAAGCTGCTGCCACGCGTGCTCTGGAGTCCACCATCGGCGCCGTCAAGACCACGCTGAAAAAAGGTGGCTCGGTGTCTCTGGTGGGTTTCGGCACCTTTGCCGTTGGCAAGCGCGCTGCCCGCACCGGTCGTAATCCCCGTACCGGCGCTGCGATTAAAATCAAGGCCGCCAAGGTGCCGAAGTTCCGTCCGGGCAAGGCCCTGAAGGATGCACTGAACTGACCTGTTCCGGTGGGGTGCTTAGCTCAGCTGGTAGAGCGGCGCCCTTACAAGGCGTAGGTCGGCG
>CAMLNH010000190.1 GCA_946481355.1 uncultured Curvibacter sp. | reverse complement strand
CCACCTACGGCAACGCCGGCTTCATGCGCGAGCAGGTCTGCAAGTACATGTGCCCCTACGCACGCTTCCAGAGCGCCATGTTCGACCGCGACACCCTGATCGTTTCCTACGACGAGCCGCGCGGCGAGCCGCGTGGCGCACGTTCGCGCAAGGCCGATCCGGCGACCCTGGGTCTGGGCTCGTGCATCGACTGCACGCTGTGCGTTCAGGTCTGCCCTACGGGCATCGACATCCGCAAGGGCCTGCAGTACGAGTGCATCAGCTGCGCGGCCTGCATCGACGTCTGCGACGACGTGATGGACAAGATGAACTACCCGCGAGGTCTCATCAAGTACACCACGCAGAACGCCCAGCTGGGCGGCTGGAGCCGGGCGCAGACCTGGCGCCGCGTGTTGCGCCCCCGCGTGCTGATCTACAGCACCATCCTGGGCGCGGTCTGCGTGGCCATGCTGGCCAGCCTGGTGCTGCGCACGCCTTTCAAGGTGGACGTGGTGCGCGACCGCGGGGTGCTCGCGCGCATCGTGGCTGGCGGCATGATCGAGAATGTCTACCGCCTGCAGATCATGAACGCCACCGAATCCGGGAAGCACTACCGCATCACGGCCACCGGCCTGCCCGGTCTGGCGGTGGCTCCCGAGGAGCCGGTCGAGGTCGGGCCCACGGCGTCACGCTGGGTGGCCGTGCGCCTGCAGCTGCCCTACGAGGCCGCAGGTCCGGGGACCCACACCATCCACTTCGAGATCACCGACCGGGACGGTCCTGCCTCGGTGCGTGAGAAATCCGTCTTCCTGGTTCCCCGTTGAGAAAGTCTGCCATGACTCAGATCCCACATCCGGCTCCCGCACAACCCTGGTGGCACTACGGCCATGTCTGGCTGATCATCGCCGGGCCTCTGATCGTGGTCATTGCGGGCTTCGTCACGCTCTGGCTGGCGATCCGAACGCCTGACCCGGTGATCACGCTGGAAGACTACCGGCGGGGCCAGACGCTGCAGGCAGACCCGTCCAGCGTGGCGCCGGCCATGCAGGCGCGCAACCATGCGCAGACCGGTGTGCCTGCACAGCCGCAGGCGTCCGGTGCCAAGCCTTGAGCGCCGCGGGCAAAGGAGCAGGGCCATGAAGCTGCAGAAACTGATGTGGATTGCGTGGCCGGCCTTTCTGGTGGCCGGTCTGCTGGAGATGCTGGTCTTTGCCATGGTCGATCCGCAGGACCTGCACTGGTTCGGCCAGCCACTGGAGCTGTCGAGGCAGGGGGTCTACACCCTGGCCTTCTTCGTCTTCTGGGGGGTGACCATGCTCTCCAGCGCGCTGACCACCTTGCTGGCCCTGTCGCCTTTCGAACTCAACCAGTGCCCGCTGCCGGCACAAGACCGGCCCGAGGGCTGTCCGAAGCAGGACAGCTGCAGCTGAGCCGCAGGGCCGGGATGCTCCTGGCTCAGTGGCACTCGGTCTGGTGGTTCACCAGACGGCTCAGGGCCTCGGTGTCGAGGATGCGCACATGGCGCTGCTTGACCTCGATGATGCCGTCTTCCATGAACTTGGAGAAGGTGCGGCTCACGGTCTCCAGCTTGAGTCCCAGGTAGCTGCCGATTTCCTCGCGCGTCATGCGAAGGATCAGCTCGGAGGATGAGAAGCCGCGCGCATGCAAGCGCTGCACCAGGTTGAGCAGGAAGGCCGCCAGGCGCTCCTCGGCGCGCATGCTGCCCAGCAACAGCATGACCCCGTGCTCGCGCACGATCTCTCGGCTCATGATCTTGTGCACATGGCGCTGCAGGCCGTTGATCTCGCGCGAGAGCTCCTCGATACGGTCGAAGGGCATGACGCAGACCTCGGCATCCTCCAGCGCCACGGCGTCGCAGCTGTGGTGGTCGTTGACGATGCCGTCCAGGCCGATGATCTCGCCCGCCATCTGGAAGCCCGTGACCTGGTCGCGTCCGTCCTCCGACGCCACGCAGGTCTTGAAGAAGCCGGTGCGGATGGCGTAGAGCGAGGTGAACTTCTCGCCGTTGCGGAACAGGGCGGTGCCGCGCTTGACCTTGCGTCGGTTGGCGACCACGTCGTCGAGGCGGTCGATTTCCTCGTTGCTCAGGCCCAGCGGCATGCAGAGCTCACGCAGATTGCAGTTGGAACAGGCGACCTTGATCGTGTGCGGGTTCATGCTCAGTATTTTGACATCGGTCATGGCGATCTCCCTGTGGCCAAGCCTCAACATTAGCAGCTTTTGACCCATATCAAGTCCTGATTTTTGTGTTCCGGCAAAGTCCCAGCATCCGAGGATGACTGAATGAACGCCCCCACCGCCGCGCCCCTGACCCCCGAACTGCTGCGTCGTCACGACGTGGCCGGGCCGCGCTACACCTCCTACCCCACGGCTGACCGCTTTGTCGAGGCCTTCGGCCCCGACGACTACGTCCGGGCCCTGCAGCAGCGTCGATCGGGCGCCGCCGCCATGGTGCTGCCCCTGTCCTTGTACATCCACGTGCCATTTTGCGAGTCGCTGTGCTACTACTGCGCCTGTAACAAGATCATCACCAAGCACCACGACCGCGCCGCCGAGTACCTGCGCTATCTGGCCCGCGAGGTCGATCTGCACACGGCCCAGCTCGGCACGGGGCAGGTTGTCAGCCAGCTGCACCTGGGCGGTGGCACGCCCACTTTCCTGAGCGATGCCGAGCTGCGCGAACTCATGGCCATGCTCAAGCGCAGTTTCACGCTGGCGCCGGGTGGCGAGTACTCCATCGAGGTCGATCCGCGCACCATTGATGTCACGCGCCTGGACACCCTGGCCGAGCTCGGCTTCAACCGCCTGAGCTTCGGTGTGCAGGACTTCGACCCCGCCGTGCAGAAGGCAGTGCACCGCGTGCAGCCGGCCGAGCAGGTCTTTGCCCTGGTGCAGGCCGCACGTGAGCGCGGTTTCGAGTCGGTCAATGTGGACCTGATCTACGGCCTGCCGCAGCAGACGCCGGAATCCTTTGCGCGCACCCTGCAGCAAGTCAACGAGCTGCGGCCCGACCGCATCGCGCTCTACGCCTATGCCCATCTGCCCGAGCGCTTCAAGCCCCAGCGTCGCATCGCCACGGCCGAGCTGCCGGGCGCCGCCGCCAAGCTCAGCATGCTGGCCGATGCGATGGCGCGCTTCATGGGCGCGGGTTACGTCTATGTGGGCATGGATCACTTCGCCCTGCCCAACGACGCCCTGGCCGTGGCCCAGCGTCAGGGGCGGCTGCACCGCAACTTCCAGGGCTATAGCACGCAGCCAGACTGTGACCTGATCGGTCTGGGTGTTTCCTCCATCGGCCGCATCGGTGCCACCTACAGCCAGAACGCCAAGACGCTGGAGGAGTATTACGACGCCATCGACCACGGACGCTTCGCCGTGGTCCGCGGGCTGGCGCTGTCGCGTGACGATCTGGTCCGTCGCGCCGTCATCATGGCGCTGATGTGCCAGGGCGAGGTGCTCTACGAATCCATCAACCTGGCCTACCTGATCGACTGTCGTTCCTATTTCGCCGCCGAGATCGAGACCTTGCAGGAACTGCAGGAGCAGGGCCTGGTGATGCTGGACGCGGCCGGCATCCAGGTCACGCCCATGGGCTGGTTCTTCGTGCGCGCCGTGGCCATGGTCTTCGACCGCTATCTGCAGGCTGACCGCAACCGCGCGCGTTTCTCCAAGATCATCTGAGCCCCGGCACCGCCTGCAGGGCGGGTCTACACTGCTGCCATGCAAACCTCTCTGGCCCTCACGGCCCTGCTCATGGGGCTGGTGGGCGGTCCCCACTGCAGCGCCATGTGCGGCGCGGCCTGTGCCGGCATCGGCCAGGCAGCCGGGACGCGCCGCAACGAGGCCCTCTGGACCTTCCAGCTCGGCCGCGTGCTCGGCTATGCCGCGCTCGGCGGCCTGGCGGCGGCTTCCATCCAGGGCCTGGGCTGGCTGACCATCCAGTCGGCAGCGCTGCGTCCGGTCTGGACCCTGTTCCATGTCGCGGCCCTGCTGCTGGGCCTGCTGCTGCTGTGGCGCGCGCAGCAACCGGTCTGGCTGGAGGGCGCGGCCCGCCGGCTCTGGCAGGGCGCGCGCGCCCTCGCTGCCGGTCGCGGGCGGGGGGCGCCGCTGGTGATGGGCGTGTTGTGGGCCTTGCTGCCCTGTGGCCTGCTGTACTCGGCTCTGCTGGTGGCGGCGATGACGGGACAGGCGATGGAAGGCGCGGCGGTCATGGCCCTGTTCGCGGCCGGCACGGCGGTGTCCATGCTGACTGGTCCCTGGCTCTGGCTGCGCCTGGGCGGGCAAGGTCAATGGGGCGTGCGCCTGGCCGGACTGGCGCTGGCAGCGAGCTCGGCCTGGGCGCTGTGGATGGGACTGGCCCATGACGCGGCACCCTGGTGTGTGACGCCGGTGGTATGAAGCGCAAAGGGCGTGGGACGCTTTGCCATAATCCTCGCCCATGTCTGATGCACGCGGCCCCAAGCCTTCGACCACCCATCTGGTCCTGATCCCTACCTACAACGCCGGTGCCAAGGTGCTGGAGACCGTGCGTGAGGCCCTGCTGCACTGGGCCCCGGTCTGGGTCGTGGTGGATGGCAGTACCGACGGCACAGGCGCGCAGCTGCAGGCCCTGGCGCAGGAACTGCCCCAGCTGCGGGTCTTCGTGCTTGACCATAACCAGGGCAAGGGTGCGGCCGTGCTGCACGGTCTGCAGGCCGCCCAGGCCGAGGGCTACACCCATGCCCTGACCATGGATTCAGACGGCCAGCACCCAGCCTGGCTGATCCCGGCCTTCATGCAGGCCTCGCAGGCGCAGCCGCGGCACATGATCCTGGGCAAGCCCGTCTTCGACGCCAGCGCACCGGCCCTGCGCGTGCAGGGCCGCAAGGTGTCCAACGCCTGGGCCAATCTCGAAACCCTGTGGATGGGCATCGGCGATTCGCTCTACGGCTTTCGCGTCTACCCGGTGGCTCCGCTGGTGCAGATCATGCGTGGCCAGCGCTGGATGCGGCGCTTCGACTTCGACATCGAGGCCGCCGTGCGCCTGTGCTGGCGCGGCGTCTGGCCGGTCAACCGCGATGCCCCGGTCAAATACCTGCAGGCAGGCGAGGGCGGGGTCTCGCATTTCAACTACCTGCGCGACAACGCCCTGCTGACCTGGATGCACACCCGGCTCATGTGCGGCTTCCTGCTGCGCCTGCCGCTGCTGTTGCCTCGGCGACTCGCCGGCCCCCCGCGCTGAGGCGGTCCGGGCCTGCACCGGGTTACTCCCCAAGGTTTGCAGGGGGATTTTGGATAAAATCGGGGCTGTCTCCACGGAACGGCTCGGGCCGCTCCGTGGCCACGCAAGAAATCAGAATTCCCAAGGGCATGGAACGGGGGGCGGCGCCGGTCAGCGGCGCACGTCCTGTGGCAGACCATGGGAGGCCCTCAGAGGATACCTAGCAAACATGCTGCGTCAGATCATCAAGGACTTCGTGGTCCAGCAATTCAATGTCGCTCCGGCCGAATTCGACCGGGTCGATCTCATGGTCAAGGACCTCGGTCTGGACTCGCTGGGCGTGGTGGAAATGCTCTTTGAGGTGGAAGACCTCTACGGCTTCCAGGTA
>CAMLNH010000189.1 GCA_946481355.1 uncultured Curvibacter sp. | reverse complement strand
GCGACGATCGCCACGCTGGCCTGGGGCTGGCTCGTGAAGTGGCGTATCGGCCGCCACCGCGCGGCCCTCTGGAAAAGCATGGTGCTGCCCGCGGGCGGTGCCGCACTGTGCTGGCTGCTGCTGACCACGCTGTGGATGCCGGCCGTCAACCACGCACGCAGCTATGCCCCGCTGGTCGAACGCGTGGTCGAGGTCATCCAGCCCGCGGACTGCCTGGCCTGGTTCGGTCTTTCGCGCAGCCAGCTCGCAGGTCTGCAGGTGCACAGCCCCTTGCGGCTGGAGCCGCTGAGCGACAGCGCCCGCTGCGAGTGGGCCGTGATCGATCGCGAGATCCAGCGCCAGACGCCCGAGATCATCAACCCTGCCCTGTGGGAGCGCATGGCCGGCCTGGACCACCCGCGTCCGGGCGATGAAGGCGTGGTGCTCTTCCGCCGCCTGCCCGCCAACGCGCCCCCGGCACGCTGAGTCCGTGGCCGAGTTCCGCACCATCGCGCGCCACGCCGGCACCGTGCTGGCCGGCCAGTTGGCCACCATGGCCTATGGCGTGACCGACACCATCGTCGCCGGCCGCTACGCCGAAGCCTCGCTGGCCGCGCTCTCGGTCGGCTCGGCGCTCTACATGAGCGTCTACGTGGCCCTCATGGGCGTGCTGCAGGCACTGCTGCCTGCCTGGTCCGAGCTGCATGGGGCGCGCCAGCCCGAGCGCCTGGGCCACGCCTTCCGCCAGTCGCTCTACGTCTGGGCCGGTCTGGTCACCGTGGGCATGGCCATCCTGCTCAGCCCCGACCCGCTGCTGGCCTGGGCCGATGTCCCCGAGTCCCTGCGCGGCGAGGTGCGCGCCTATCTGGGCGTGCTGGCCCTGGCCCTGCCCGCGGCCCTGGCCTTCCGGCTCTACAGCACGCTCAACCAGAGCCTGGGCCACCCGCAGCTCGTCACCTGGCTCCAGCTGGGCTCGCTGGCGATCAAGGTGCCGCTCTCGATCTGGTTCACCTTCGGTGGCTGGGGCCTGCCCGCGCTGGGCGCGCCCGGCTGCGCCTGGGCCACGCTGCTCGTGCACCTGGGCATGCTCATGCTCGCGCTGTGGCTGCTGCGCACGCGTCCGCTCTACACGCCCTATGCCCTGTGGCAATGGCCCGGCCGGCCTGACGGGCAAGTGATCGGCCCGCTGCTGCGTCTGGGCATCCCCAGCGGCCTGAGCATCCTGGTCGAGGTCACCTCCTTCACGCTCATGGCGCTCTTCATCGCGCGCCTGGGCACCACGGCGGCGGCGGCCCACCAGATCGCGGCGAATCTCGCCGCCGTGCTCTACATGGTGCCGCTGGCCATCGGCATCGCCAGCAGCGCGCGCACCAGCTACTGGCTGGGCGCGGGTCAGCCAGCGCGCGCGCGCCATGCCGTGGGCGTGGGCTTCGGCCTGGTGGCCGGCAGCGCCGTGCTGCTGGCCCTGACGCTGGTGCTGGTGCGCGCACCCTTGGCCGGCATCTACGCGAGCAGTGCCGATGTCGTGGCCCAGGCCGTGCCCCTGCTGCTCTGGGTTGCGCTCTATCACCTCTTCGATGGTCTGCAGGCCCTGGGCGTCTTTGTGCTGCGCTGCTGGCGCATCACGCTGACGCCCTTTGTGATCTACGGCGTGCTGCTCTGGGGACTGGGACTCTACGGCGGTTACCGGCTGGCCTACCAGGGCCTGGGCCCCTGGCCCGCGCTGCAGACACCCGCGGCCTTCTGGATGGCGGGCTCCGCAGCGCTGGCGCTGGCCGCGCTCACCTTCTGGCTCATGGTCTGGCAGGTCCTGCAGCGCGAGCGCAGGACCTGAGCCCGACGCTCAGGCCTGTGCTTCGCTCAACGCCACCGGCTGCGAGATGCGTCGCATGCGGCTGGGCGGGAAGACGATGGCAAAGCGCGAGCCTTTGCCTGGTGTGCTCTCGATCTTGAGCTCGGCGCCGTGCCGTTGCGCCACGTGCTTGACGATGGCCAGGCCCAGGCCCGTGCCACCCGTGTCACGTGAGCGGCTGCGGTCCACACGGTAGAAACGTTCGGTCAGACGCGGGATGTGCTCGGACGCAATGCCGGGCCCGCTGTCCTGCACCCAGAACTCGCCACGGCCATCCTCGTGCAGCAGCCAGCCGCAATGCACCGCACCGCCTGCTGGCGTGTAGCGCACGGCATTGCTCACCAGATTGGACAACGCACTGTGCAGTTCGCCCGGTGTGCCGGCCAGCTCGCAGGCGGGGGCGGGTTCGAAATCCAGCACCTGGGCTGGGCCGGTCATGGGCGGATTGAGCACGGCCGAGAGCGACTGCGCTTCCTGCTGCAGCTGCCCCATGAGACCGGCCACCGGGATCCATTCACCGGCTCCCGGCAGGGGGCTGCCCTCCAGACGCGAGAGCGTGAGCAGGTCACTGACCAGCGACTGCATGCGCCCGGCCTGCTGGGCCATGAGGTCCAGGTAGCGCGCACGTTCGCTGGCCTCCAGCGGCAGGGTCTGCAGTGTTTCGACAAAACCGGAGAGCACGGTCAGCGGCGTGCGGATCTCGTGCGAAACGTTGGCCACGAAGTCGCGCCGCATGGCCTCGGCCTGCTCGAACATGGTGATGTCGCGCGAGAGCAGCAGGCGACGGCCCTGGCCGTAGTCGTGCAGCTGCACAGAGATGCGCACGGGATGCGAGCTGCTGTGCAGACGTCCCGGCATGGTGACGCTGCCGTGGTAGTCACCGGCCGCGACATAGGCCGTGAAGGCCGGATCGCGCACCAGGTTCACAAGGTGCTGCAGCAGGTCCCGCTGGGGATCGAGGCCCAGGTGCGAGGCCGCGGTCTGGTTGAACCATTCGATGCGGCCGCTGGCGTCGAGCAGCACCACGCCGTTGGGCGAAGCCTGCAGCGCTGCCAGGAAATCCTGCAGGCGCCGTTCGCTTTCGCGCGTGGCCTGCTCGCGCACACGGGCAGCGCGGCGCACGCGCTCGGCCACCGTGCCCCAGAGGCCCAGCTTGAGCGGCGCTTCCGAGAGGTTGTCATCACGCAGCCACTGCAGCACACGCAGACCGCGGGTGAAGTCCCAGAGCACCCAGATCGTGCCCGCGGCCAGCATGCCGGCCAGACCACCGCGGATTTCGAGCGACTGCGGTGCCAGCCAGACGCCAAGCAACCCGCCCAGTCCTTGCAGCAGAAGAAAGGACAGGATGCGCAGCAGCATGTCTGGAAATGCCCGGAAAAGACGGATCAGCCGCGCGCCGGCGTGGCCGTGCTCAGGGCCTGGGCCGAGAGGCGGTAGCCGGCGCCGCGCACCGTCTCCACCATGGCCGCCGCGTCGCCCAGGGCTTCGCGCAGGCGCTTAATGTGCACGTCCACCGTACGCTCCTCGATGAACACGTGATCGCCCCAGACCTTGTCGAGCAGCTGGCCGCGGCTGTGCACGCGCTCGGCATGGCTCATCAGATATTGCAGCAGCTTGAACTCGGTGGGACCGAGCTTGAGCGGCTGGTCAGCGTAGCTCACGCGGTGCGTGGCGGTGTCGAGCCTGAGCTGGCCGATCTCCAGCGTCACCGTGCTCTGCTCGGGGGCACGGCGGCGCAGCACGGCGCGGATGCGCGCCAGCATCTCCTTGGTGGAGAAAGGCTTGGCCATGTAGTCGTCGGCCCCCGCATCCAGACCGGCCACGCGGTCGGCCTCGTCGCCGCGCGCGGTCAGCATGATGATGGGCACGGCCTTGGTCCGGGGATCGGCGCGCCAGCGTCGCGCCAGGGTCAGGCCGCTGGCGCCGGGCAGCATCCAGTCCAGCAGCACCAGATCCGGCAGCATGGCATCGATCTCGCGCTGCGCGCTGTCGCCGTCCATGGCCAGCGTGGGCCGGAAACCGTTGTGGCGCAGGTTGACGGCGATCAGCTCGGCAATCGCCGGCTCATCTTCGACCACAAGCACAGAGGGTTGCTTCATTTGAGAACAGCTTCGATTTCTTCGATCGAGGCATGGCGGATGTCAGCGCCCTTGACGATGTAGATGATGAGCTCGGCGATGTTCTTGGCATGGTCACCGACGCGCTCGATCGCCTTGGCCAGGAAGAGCAGGTCCAGGCTGCTGGAGATGGTGCGTGCATCTTCCATCATGTAGGTGATGAGGATGCGCACGAAGCTGTCGAACTCCCGGTCGATCAGGTCGTCCTCGCGCAGGATGGCCACGGCCGTCACCACGTCGAGGCGGGCAAAGGCGTCCAGAGCCTTGCGCATCTGACCGGCGGCCAGATCGGCCGCGGTACGCAGTTCGGAAGCCGGCAAGGTACGCGGCGCGCCGCTCTGGATGATGGACAGCACCATGCGGGCCATCTTCTCGGCCTCGTCACCGGCGCGTTCCAGGTTGGCCACGGCCTTGGCGATCGCCATCAGCAGGCGCAGGTCACGCGCCGTGGGCTGGCGCCGGCCGATGATCGAAGCGATCTCGTGGTCCAGCTCGACGTCCATATCGTTGACGCGCTTCTCGAGCGCGATCACGCCGCGCGCCGCTTCGGCGTTGAACTGGCCCAGGGCCTGCACGGCCTGCTGGACCTGGGCTTCGACCAGGCCGCCCATTTCCATGACGCGGCTGGAGACATTGCTCAGTTCGCTGTCGAACTGGGTGGAGAGGTGTTTGTCCGGCATGTCGTCGCTCCTTAGCCGAAACGGCCCGTAATGTAATCTTCCGTCTCTTTGCGCGTGGGCTTGAAGAACATCTGTTCCGTGGAGCCGAACTCCACCAGATCGCCCAGGTACATATAGGCCGTGTAGTCGCTGCAGCGCGCGGCCTGCTGCATGTTGTGCGTGACGATGACCACCGTGTAGTCGGTCTTGAGCTCGGTGATCAGTTCCTCGATCTTGGCGGTGGAGATCGGGTCCAGCGCCGAGCAGGGCTCGTCGAGCAGGATGACTTCGGGCTTGATCGCGATGCCGCGTGCAATGCACAGGCGCTGCTGCTGACCGCCCGAGAGGCTGGAGCCGCTCTGCTTGAGCTTGTCCTTGACCTCGTTCCACAGTGCGGCCTTGCGCAGGGCCCATTCGACACGTTCTTCCATGTCGGTGGTGCTCAGGCTTTCAAACAGCTTGATGCCGAAGGCGATGTTGTCGTAGATGGACATGGGAAAAGGCGTGGGCTTCTGGAACACCATGCCCACCTTGGCGCGCAGCAGGGCCACGTCCTGCTTGCTGGTCAGCAGGTTCTCACCGTCGAGCAGCACCTGCCCTTCGGCGCGCTGATCCGCGTACAGCTCGTACATGCGGTTGAACACCCGCAGCAGCGTGGACTTGCCGCAACCCGAGGGGCCGATGAAGGCCGTGACCTTGTTCTCGGGAATGTCCAGGTTGATGCCCTTGAGCGCGTGGAACTTGCCGTAATAGAAGTTCAGGTCGCGCACCGAGATCTTCGGGGCGGGCGTGTCGGCCGGGTTGGAAATGGGGTCCATGGGTTGCCTTGCTTGGGAATATTCGCCGGTGTACATGATGATGTCAGCCCTTGTGGCGCGTCAGCACGCGCGCCAGGATGTTGAGGCCCAGCACCGCCACGGTGATGAGCAGCACACCGGCCCAGGCCAGTTGCTGCCAGTTCTCGTAGGGGCTCATCGCGAACTTGAAGATGGTCACCGGCAGGC
>CAMLNH010000188.1 GCA_946481355.1 uncultured Curvibacter sp. | reverse complement strand
GCTCAAGGGCTTCGAGGCCAGCAGCTGGTTCGGCCTGCTCGCGCCGGCCGGCACGCCAGCCGACATCGTGAACCGCATCCAGCAGGAAACCGCCAAGTCCCTGGCCACGCCGGCCATGCAGGAGCGCCTGCGCGGTCTGGGCGCCATCCCCAGCGGCAATACGCCCGAGGAGTTCACGCGCTTCATCGATGCCGAACACAAGAAGTGGGCGGCGGTGGTCAAGGCCTCTGGCGCGAAAGTGGATTGACGGGACTTGGCGTGGAACGCCGTGGAACCGGCTGGGCCGGGCCACTGGCGTTGTCCCCTTGAGGGGCTGAAGGCTGCGGCTCCGATCCTGCCTGCGCAGGATCGGACAGCCTGAAGAAGCTCGGGCTCTGGACGAGTTCCCATGGCGTCAGCCGCTCAGGGGTGCAACCTTAAACTCCCCAGACGATTTCCTTGCCGGCGGTCTGGCAGCGGCGCAGCATCTCGATGAAGGGTGTGGCGCGCTGGCGCAGGGACACGCCTTCGATCTCGGGCAGTTCTTCGCCCTTCTCGGCGGCTTCGGTTTCGGCAGCGCGGCGTTCGGCCTCTTCCTGCGTGATGGCGGCTTCCAGCGCAGCGATGGCCGCCGGCATCTCGGCGGCTTGCAGGATGCCGCGCCGGTCTTCGTCGTACTTGCCCACGATCTGCAGCACGCGCCGGCCGTTGGGCTCGAGCATGATGAGGTCGGGGGCGGCGCGGGACTTGAACTTGTAGAGCATGCGTCGAGGGTAGCATGCGGGTCATGGAGACTCAAGACAACAAGCCGCGGGGCCCGCTCGTCGGGCTGAAGGTGGTCGAGCTGGGGCAACTCATCGCCGGGCCCTTCGCGGCCAAGACCCTGGCCGACTTCGGCGCCGACGTGATCAAGATCGAGCCCCCGGGTGCGGGTGATCCGCTGCGCAAATGGCGTCTGCTCAAGGACGGCACCTCGGTCTGGTGGCAGGTGCAGTCGCGCAACAAGCGCTCGCTAGTGCTCGATCTGAAACAGTCCGATGCACAGGACATCGTGCGCAAGCTCGCCGCCGAGGCCGACGTGCTGATCGAGAACTTCCGCCCCGGTGCCATGGAGGGCTGGGGCCTGGGGCCCGAGGCGCTGCAGGCGCTCAACCCCGGCCTGGTGATGCTGCGCATCAGCGGCTACGGCCAGACCGGGCCTTACCGGGATCGGCCGGGCTTCGGCGTGGTGGCCGAGGCCATGGGCGGCATGCGCCACCTCACGGCCGAGCCCGGGCGCGTGCCGGTGCGCGTGGGCGTGTCCATCGGCGACACGCTGGCTTCGCTGCACGGGGTGATCGGCATCCTGCTGGCGCTGCAGCACCGGCATGCGACGGTCTCGCCTGAGGCGCCCAAAGGCCGCGGGCAGGTGATCGATGTGGCGCTGTACGAGGCGGTGTTCAACTGCATGGAAAGCCTGTTGCCCGAGTACAGCGCTTTTGGCGCGGTACGCGGCCCGGCGGGCAGCGCCATGCCAGGCATCGCGCCCACCAACGCCTACCGCTGCGCCGACGGCGGCTACGCGCTGATCGCGGGCAATGGCGACAGCATCTTCAAGCGCCTGATGACCTGCATCGGGCGCGAAGACCTGGGCACGGATCCCACGCTGGCCGACAACGCCGGCCGGGTGGCGCGGGTGGATGAGCTGGACGCGGCGATCGGCGCCTGGGCGGCGACGCGGCCCGTGAACGAGGTGCTGGCCGCGCTCGACGCGGCCCAGGTGCCGGCGGGCAAGATCTACACCGTGGCCGATATCGCGGCCGATCCGCACTACGCCGCGCGCGGCATGCTGCAGACGGTGCCCATGGAAGATGGCCGTGCGCTCATGGTGCCAGGCGTGGTGCCCAGGCTCTCGGCCACGCCGGGCGGGCAATGGCGCCGGGCCCCAGCGCTCGGACAGGACAGCGAGGCCGTGCTGCGCGAGGTGGGGCTGACGGAGGAGCAGATCGCCGCGCTGCGCGCGCGCGGCGTCATTGCCTGAGCGGCTTGATCAGCTCAGCGAGTCGATCAGGTCGATGTAGGCCTGCATGGCCTGGTCGGCGCTCTTGCCCTTGTGCGCGTTCCAGGCATCCCACTTGGCGCGGGCGACCATGTCGGTGAAGCTGGGGCGCGAGCCGGTGGCGTCGCCCTCGGTGGCCTGCTTGTAGAGCGAGTAGATCTTGAGCAGGGTGGCGTTGTCGGGGCGCTCGTCCAGCTCCTTGGAACGGGCGACGGCGGCTTCGAACTGGGACTTGAGGTCACTCATGGGGGACTCCGGGCTTTCCTGGGGGGTGTTCAGTGAGGTAGGCGCGCAGCAGATGCCGCAGCAACTCCTGCTGCGCCGGGACCAGATAGGGTAACAGCAAACCCAGGGCCTGCGCCGCGCCGCGCAGCACCGAGGACTCCAGGCTCTCGGGTTCCATCGCATGGCGCGGGTCCAGCGCGTACTCGTAGCTCAGCCAGTAGCTCAGCAGCACGACCTGGCGCGTGGCCAGGGCGTCGGCTTCCTCGTCGGGCAAGACCAGGGCGCCGTTGCGCTCCAGGCTGGCCAGCAGCTGGCGCAAGGCGGCGGTCTGGGCCAGCAGCACGCGGCGCATGCCGGCCTCGAGGTGGCGGTTGCGGCTGAGCAGCAGGTTGAGATCCCGGTAGAGGAAGCGATGGCCCCAGATGCGCTCGATCAGGCTGTGCACGAAGAACCAGGCGTCTTCCGCATCGCGCACGCCGGCGGCGGCCGGCAGCAGCTCGGCGAGGGCGGCGGTGTACTGGTCGAACAGCAGGTTGACCAGGCCGTCCTTGGACGGGTGGTGGTAGTGCAGATTGCCCGGGCTGATGCCCGTTTCGGCTGCGATCTGACCGGTGGAGACGTGGGGTTCGCCGTAGCGGTTGAACAGCGCGAGCGCCGCTTCTTGGATGCGCTCGGCGGTGCGGCGTGGCGCCTTCTTCGTCATCCGCGAATGGTCTTGGCGGGGGATTTGCGCGCCGTCTTGCGGGCCGGGGTGGCTTTCTTCGCGGTCGCCTTGCCGGCTGGTTTGGCGGCCCGGGCCTTGAGTTGCGCTTCGAGTTCGGCCACGCGGGCCTGCAGGGCCTGCACTTCCTGGGCCGAGGGAATGCCGAGGCGCTGCAGGGCGCGGGCGACACGCTCTTCGAACAGGCCTTCGAGCTGGTTCCACTGGCCGCTGGCGCGCTGGCTGAATTCCTGGGCCAGGTGACTGACTTTCTGACTGGCCTCGTTGAGCCTGGCTTCGGCGGTGCTCTGGGCCTTGCGCTGCATGGCCAGGCCTTCCTGCACCAGGGCATCGAAGACTTTGCTGCCTTCCTGCTGGGCTCGGGTAAAGGCGCCCAGGCCGGCCAGCCAGACCTGCTGGGCCGACTCAGCGCCGGGGATGGACGAGCTGTCGCGGGGACCGGATTTGCTGGACATGGGGCGCTCCTGGGGAAGGGAATGGTGGCACTTTACGCCCTCCGCAAGCGCGGCGCCAGAGGGGCGGGGGTTGTCGGGGCCATGGGATAATTTGCCGCTTTACAAACTCCGGGGGGCCTACTGACGCAGGCATCATCGGCTGACAGGGGAACACAGATGATTTTGGTCACGGGCGGCGCCGGTTTTATCGGCGCCAATTTTGTGCTCGACTGGCTGGCCCAGTCGGATGAGCCTGTGCTCAACCTGGACAAGCTGACTTACGCCGGTAATCTGGAGAATCTGGCCTCCTTGCAGGGCGATCCGCGCCATGTCTTCGTGCAGGGGGACATTGCCGACAGCACCCTGCTGGCGCGCCTGCTGGCTGAGCACCGGCCGCGCGCGGTGATCAATTTCGCGGCCGAGTCGCATGTGGACCGTTCCATCCATGGTCCCGAGGATTTCATCCAGACCAATATCGTCGGCACGTTCCGGCTGCTCGAAGCCGTGCGCGCCTACTGGGGTGGCTTGGACGAGGCCGGCAAGGCGGCCTTCCGCTTTCTGCACGTTTCGACCGACGAGGTCTATGGTTCCCTGGCGCCGAGCGATCCGGCCTTCACCGAAACCCATCGCTACGAACCCAACAGCCCCTATTCCGCCAGCAAGGCTGCGAGCGACCATCTGGTGCGGGCCTACCATCACACCTATGGCCTGCCGGTGTTGACGACCAACTGCAGCAACAACTACGGCCCCTTCCATTTCCCCGAGAAGCTGATCCCGCTGATGATCGTCAATGCGCTGGCCGGCAAGTCCCTGCCCGTGTATGGCGACGGCATGCAGATCCGCGATTGGCTCTATGTGCGCGACCACTGCAGCGCCATCCGCCGCGTGCTGGCGGCCGGCCAGCTGGGCGACGTCTACAACGTGGGGGGCTGGAACGAGAAGCCCAACATCGAGATTGTGCAGACGCTTTGCGCGCTGCTGGATGAACTGCGCCCGCGTGCTGACGGCAGGAGCTATCGCGAGCAGATCACCTACGTGAAGGACCGCCCGGGCCACGACCGACGCTACGCCATCGACGCGCGCAAACTGGAAAAAGAGCTGGGCTGGAAACCGGCCGAGACCTTCGAGACCGGCATCCGCAAGACGGTGCAGTGGTACCTGGACCATGCGGACTGGGTGGCCCATGTGCAGTCGGGCGCCTACCGCGACTGGGTGCAAAAGCAGTACGCATGAAGATCCTGCTGCTCGGCAAGGACGGACAGGTCGGCTGGGAGCTGCAACGCGCCCTGGCGGTGCTGGGCGAGGTGGTGGCGCTGGACCATGATAGTGTGGACCTATGCGGCGACTTCACCGATCTGGCGGGCCTGGCCCGCACGGTGCTGGCCGTGCAGCCCCAGGTGATTGTCAATGCTGCCGCGCACACGGCGGTCGACAAGGCCGAGAGCGAACCTGGCCTGGCGCGGATGCTCAATGCCCTGGCGCCCGGTGTGCTGGCGCAGGAGGCCGCGCGCCTCAATGCCTGGCTGATCCACTACAGTACAGACTATGTGTTCGATGGCAGCGGCAGTGTGCCGTGGAAAGAGGGCGATGCGACGGCGCCGCTCAGCGTCTACGGCCGCACCAAGCTCGAGGGCGAGCAGGCTATTGCGGCCAGCGGCTGCCGGCATATGATCTTCCGTACCAGCTGGGTCTATGGTGCGCGCGGTGACAACTTTGCCAAGACCATGCTGCGCCTGGCCGCCGAGCGCGAGCAGCTGAACGTGATCGACGACCAGATCGGGGCGCCCACCGGGGCTGATCTGCTGGCTGACGTGACGGCCCAAGCCCTGCGACATATGTTGCCTCACCTGCGCCGCAACGATCTCACCCCTTCGGGGGTCTACCACGTGGCGGCGGCGGGCGAGACGTCCTGGTATGGATATGCATGTTTTGTGTTGCAACAGGCCCGACAGGCCGGCCGGGTCCTGAAGGCCGGCTCCGAGCAAGTTCGGCCGATTCCGACCTCGGCCTACCCGACGCCGGCGCAACGGCCCCACAATTCGCGCTTGGACACCACGCTGCTGCAAAACACCTTCGGCCTGAGGCTGCCGCATTGGCAGACCGGCGTGGCACGCATGCTGGCCGAGATACTTTGAAGGCGAACATATGACATTACGCAAGGGCATCATCCTGGCTGGTGGTTCGGGCACCCGCCTGCACCCCGCCACGCTGGCCATCAGCAAGCAGCTGCTGCCGGTCTACGACAAGCC
>CAMLNH010000187.1 GCA_946481355.1 uncultured Curvibacter sp. | reverse complement strand
CGACGACGGCAGCGGGCTGTGCTTGGTGGACCCCGATGGCGCCGAGATCGTGACGCGGCATTGCCGGCGCTGGAGCAGTGGCGACTACCGCTACGTCGAATGGACGCTGCGGCAGCAGGACCGCATCTATGTGCTGGGCCATTTCGTGACGCGCCATCCGCACCAGGGCCTGGACGCCGGCGCCGATGTGCGCGACCTGCTGGCCGACTGGAAGCTGGACCAGGCCGGTCTGCTCAGGCGCTTCGATCTCAACCACGACGGCCAGCTCGACGACCGCGAATGGGAGTTGGCGCGGCGCCTGGCGCGCGGCGAGGTCGAGAAACGCCACCGCGAGCTGCGACGCCAGCCCGAGCTGCATCTGGTCGAGGGCGCACCGTCCAGCCTCTACCTGATCAGCAACCACGAACCGGACAAGCTGGCACGGCGTTTCCTCTGGATGGCGCTGGGGCAGCTGGCCGTCTTCTTCGCCGCGCTGGGCTGGCTGGCCTGGTGGTGGCGCCAGCCCGCGGTTTTCTAGGCTTCGAGCGCCTTGCGCAGGGCGCGCTGCTGGGCTTGGCGTTCGCTCTTCTTCGACTTGCGATGCGAACCCGCCTTGCGCTGCAGCGCCGGCACGACCAGGGGGTTGCGCGGCGGGTGCTGCTTGAGCTTGAGTTTGGTCTTGCGGGCGGAATTCATCTGCAAATCCGATTATCCGCGCGTCACGGAGCCCCGCCTACAATGGGCGACTCCGCGCACCGCGGGCCGGATTCCTCTGTCTACACGAGCCCCCACCCATGCAAGTTTCCGCCTCGATCTTCAAGGCCTATGACATCCGCGGCATCGTGCCGTCCACCCTGACCGAAGCGGTGGCCGAGGCCCTGGGCCGGGCCTTCGGTACCGCGGCGCGTCAGGCTGGCGAGACGCGCGTGGCCGTGGGCCGCGACGGGCGCCTCAGCGGTCCGGCCCTCAGCGCCGCGCTGATCCGCGGCCTGGTGGCCACGGGCATGGAGGTCATCGATCTGGGCATGGTGACCACGCCCATGCTCTACTTTGCCGCCAGCACGGTCTGCGGCAGCGGCATCCAGGTCACGGGCAGCCACAACCCGGCCGACTACAACGGCTTCAAGATGGTGCTGGCCGGCCGTGCCATCTACGGCGACGAGATCCAGGGCCTGCGCCAGACCATGGAGGCCGAGTCCTGGCAACTGCGCGACGGCGGCCAGGTCACCAACCTCAACATCTACGCGCCCTATCGCGACCGGATCGTCGGCGATGTCAAGCTCGCGCGGCGCATGAAGATCGTGGTCGATTCGGGCAACGGCGTGGCCGGTGCCTCCGCGCCCGCCATCCTGCGTGCGCTCGGTTGCGAGGTGACCGAACTCTACAGCGAAGTCGACGGTACCTTCCCCAACCACCACCCGGACCCGAGCAAGCCCGAGAACCTGCGCGACCTGATCGCCGCGCTGCAGGGCGGTGATGCCGAGCTGGGACTGGCTTTCGACGGCGACGGCGACCGTCTGGGCATCGTGACCAAGGACGGCCAGAACATCTACCCCGACCGCCAGATCATGCTCTACGCGCAGGATGTGCTGAGCCGCGTGCCCGGTGGCACCATCGTCTACGACGTCAAGTGCTCGCAGCGTCTCGCCCCGGCCATCGAAGCCGCAGGCGGCAGGGCCCAGATGTACAAGACCGGGCATTCGCTGATCAAGGCGCGCATGAAGGAAATTGACGCACCGCTGGGCGGCGAGATGAGCGGCCACATCTTCTTCAAGGAGCGCTGGTACGGCTTCGACGATGCCACCTACTCGGCCTGCCGCCTGCTGGAGATCCTGAGCCGCAGCCAGGACGTGGGCGCCGTGCTCAACGCCCTGCCCACCAGCCATTCCACGCCCGAGCTCAATGTGCCCTGCGCCGAAGGCGAGCCGCACCGGGTCGTGGACCAGTTGCAGAAGAAGGCGCAGTTCGCCGCGCCGGCCACGGTCAACACCATCGACGGTGTGCGCGTGGACTGGCCCGACGGCTTCGGCCTGATCCGCGCCTCCAACACCACGCCCGTGCTCGTGCTGCGCTTCGAGGGCCACACGCCCCAGGCCCTGCAGCGCATCGAGGGTGAGATGCTGGCCCTGCTGCGCAGTGTCAAGCCCGACGCGTCCTTCGCGGCGGCCGCGCATTGAGATGGAACGGACCGCGCGCTTGAACATCCTCGTCGTCAAGCTCTCCTCGCTCGGTGACGTCGTGCACGCCATGCCGGCGGTACAGGACATCCGCCGTGCCTTTCCGCAGGCCAACATCGACTGGGTGGTCGAAAAAGGTTTTGCGCCCCTGGTGCTGCGCTGCGAGGGTGTGCGTCGCGTGATTCCCTGTGAATTGCGGCGCTGGCGCAAGGCACCGTTCGCGGCGACCACGCGGACGCAATGGAAGACCTTCAAGACAGAATTGCAGGCCGAGGCCTACGACGCGGTGATCGACCTGCAAGGTCTCACCAAGTCGGCGCTCGTGGCCTGGCTCGCGCGTCTCGCGCCGGGCGGCAAGCGCTATGCCTTGGCCAACCGCACCGAAGGCTCGGGCTACGAGGCGCCCACGCGCTGGGTGGCTGACGTGGCACTGCGCATCGCGCCCCATGTGCATGCGGTGCAGCGCTCGCGTCTGCTCTGCGCCCGGGCCCTGGACTACGACCTGCCGTCCGATGAGGTCTATGGCCTGCACCCGCAGGCCGGGCACGAGCGCGTGGCCCTGGGCACGCTCACGGCCCGGCCCAGCGTGGCCCTGGTGCATGGCACTTCGCGTGCCGACAAGCAATGGCCTGCCGCGCAATGGATTGCGCTGGCGAAGTGGCTCGACGATGCCGGTTACGACGTGGCCCTGCTGCACGGCACCGACGCGGAGCAAGCGCGCAGCGAGGCCATGGCCCGCGCCATGCCACATGCCGTGGTCTGGCCGCGGCTGGCGCTTGATGCCCTGACCGACGCGCTGGCCGGCTGCGCCGGCGTGATCGGCGTGGACAGCGGCCTGAGCCACATCGCCGTGGCGCTGGATCTGCCGCATGTGCAGATCTACAACTTCGAGACTGCCTGGCGCACCGGGCCCGTGGACCGCGCGCGCCAGCGCTGTGTCTACGCGCAACCCACGCCCACGGTCGAGGCGGTCTCTCAGGCATGGCTGGCCGTCACGGGGCGGGCCGGCTGATGGTGCGCGCTCTCTACTCCCTGCTGGTGCGCGCCGTGCAGCCCCTGCTGCGGCGCAAGCTCGCGCGACGTGGCCGGGCCGAGCCCGGTTACCGCGTGGCGGTGGAGGAACGCTTTGGCTTCTACGACATGCCTGCGCTGCCGGCCGACGGCCGCACGCTCTGGGTCCACGCGGTTTCGCTGGGCGAGACGCGTGCCGCGGCCGTGCTGCTGGAGGAGTTGCGTGCGCAGTGGCCCGGCTACCGCCTGCTGCTCACGCATGGAACGGCCACGGGGCGCGCCGAAGGTGCCGGGCTCTTGCGTGAAGGTGATCTGCAGGTCTGGCAACCCTGGGACACGCCCGAGGCCGTGCAGCGCTTTCTGGCGCATTTCCGTCCGCGCCTGGGCATTCTGATGGAGACCGAGGTCTGGCCCAATCTGGCCGCAGCGAGCGCGGCAGCCGGTGTGCCTCTGGTGCTGGCCAATGCGCGCCTGTCCGAGAAATCCCTGCGCCAGGCGCTGCGCGTGGCCTGGCTGTCGCGCCCGACCTACCGCAGCCTGGCGGCGGTCTGGGCCCAGACCGAGGACGATGCCCAGCGTCTGCGCCAGCTCGATGCACCGGTCCAGGCCGTCTATGGCAACCTCAAGTTCGATGCCACCCCCGACGCGGCTTTGCTGGCACGCGGCCAGGCCTGGCGCGCCGCGCTGGGCCGGCCCGTGGTGATGTTCGCCAGCGCGCGCGAGGGCGAGGAGCAGATGCTGCTCGATGCGCTGCAGGCCGCCGGCGAGGCGGCGCGTGCGGTGCAGTGGCTCATCGTGCCGCGCCACCCGCAGCGCTTCGACGAAGTGGCGCAGCTGATCGAGGCAGCGGGCTGGAGCCTCGCGCGGCGCAGCCTGTGGGGGACACAGCCCTCGCTGGTGGAACAGTCCGCCGATGTCTGGCTGGGCGATACCCTGGGCGAGATGGCGCTGTACTACGGTCTCAGCGATGCAGCCCTGCTGGGCGGCAGCTTTGCGCCTCTGGGCGGGCAGAACCTGATCGAGGCCGCGGCCTGTGCCTGCCCGGTCTTCATGGGGCCGCACACCTTCAATTTCGATGAGGCCGCCAGCCTGGCGCTGGAGGCCGGCGCTGCGCTGCGCTGTGCCGACATGGCAAGCGCGGTGGCCGGCGTGCTGGCCCTGCTGCGCGAACCGGGCCGCCAGGAGGCCATGGCCCGCGCGGCCAGCCGCTTTGCCAAGGCGCATCGCGGTGCCGCCGCGCGCACGCGCGACGCACTTGCCGTCTACCTGGGCTGATTACTTCGCGGGCGCGGCGGCCGGGACCGGTGCAGGTGCCGGCGCCAGCAGGGCGTTGACGCCCTGCAGGTCCTCACTCTTGAGCGTGCCATTGGCCTGGCGCAGCTTGAGGCCGCCCACCAGCACGTCGTAGCGCGCCCTGGCCAGATCACGCTTGGTCTGGAAGAGCTGGCTCTGCGAGTTCAGCACATCGATGTTGATGCGCACACCCACCTGGTAGCCGAGCTTGTTGGCATCGAGCGCGCTCTGGCTCGAGGCCTCGGCGGCTTCCAGCGCCTTGATCTGGCCCAGGCCCGAGACCACGCCGAAATAGGCCGTGCGCGTGCCCTGGGCCACGGTGCGCTGGGCGTTCTCCAGATCGGCGCGCGCCTTCTCTTCGAGCGCCAGCGTCTCGCGCAGGCGGTTCTGGGTGGCGAAGCCCGCGAACAGCGGCAGGTTGAACTGCACGCCCACCGTGGTGTTGTAGGTCTTGGAGTCAGTCGGCGACAGTGCCGTGCCGCCGATGTTGCGGTTGATGGTGTGGCTGGCGTTGAGGTCCAGCGTGGGCTTGTGGCCGGCCATGGCCTTGTCGGTCTCCAGGTCGGCGATTTCCAGCGCGATGCGCGCCTGGCGGATGGCCGGGTGCTGCTCCTGGCCCTGCTGCACCCAGAGGCTGATGTCCTCGGGCAGCAGGCCGGGCAGGGTGGCGGCCGGGGTCAGGGGATGGGGGCGGGCGTCGGGCTTGCCCACGAGCTGGTCGAGCGCCAGCTTCTTCACGCGCAGATCGTTCTCGGCAGCGATCTCCTGGGCAATGACCAGGTCGTAGCGGGCCTGGGCTTCGCGTGTGTCGGTGATGGTGGCCGTGCCGACCTCGAAGTTGCGTCGCGCTGAGGCCAGCTGTTCGGCCACCGCGGTCTTCTGCGCCTGCACGAAGGTCAGGCTGTCCTGGGATGCCAGCACGTCGAAATAGGCCTGGCTCACGCGCACGATCAGGTCCTGCTCGGCGGCCAGCAGCTGGGCTTCGGCCAGATCGGTCTGGCGCGTGCCCTGCTGGTAGCTGGCGTAGTTGTTCGGGCGGTACAGGGGCTGGCTCGCGCTGATGCCCACGTTGCGGTTGTCGAAGTCGCGGTCGCTGGTGCTGCCGCCAGACTCGGTGCGCAGGCTGGAGCTGGAGGCCCCGGCCGAGAAGTTCACCGTCGGCAGCAGGGCGGCCTTGGCCTGGTCGGCCTT
>CAMLNH010000186.1 GCA_946481355.1 uncultured Curvibacter sp. | reverse complement strand
CCAGGGACCTACGGATTAACAGTCCGGCGCTCTACCGACTGAGCTATCGAGGAATATTCGGTGCATCGAATTGTACTTGGTAGGACGTGCAGGATTCGAACCTGCGACCAACGGATTAAAAGTCCGCTGCTCTACCAACTGAGCTAACGTCCCACTCAGCGGGACGCTATTGCGTACCCCGACAAGCCTTAAATTATAGCGTGTTTTTTGAAGCGTTTTCAAGCGCGCGCTGCGAGCGCATTCAACACCCAAGCTGCGGCGCACTGACCGAAGGTGGCCGTCACCGACACCAGAGAACCGTAGCCACTGCAATTGAGGCTGCCATCGCCTTCGACCGCACAGGACGCATCAGGCCCCTGCACCGACTCCCGGCTGTAGACACAGGCGACACCGATCTTGCGTCCTTCCTTGGGTGCGCCATGCTGTTTGCGCAGGCGGTAGCGCAACTGGGCCAGCAAGGGGTCGTGTGTGACCTTGGACAGATCCTCGATGTCGACCTGATGTGCCAGGCGCTTGCCACCGGCAGCGCCCACCGTGATGAACAGAGCCTTGCTCGCACGAGCCCAGGCGGCCATGGCCGTCTTGGCCTGCACCTGATCGCATGCGTCGATGACGGCGTCTACCTCCGGGGGCAGCAGCGCCAGCCAGTTGCCGGCTTCGACAAACTCCTCGATGCACTGCACCTGGCAGTCCGGGTTGATCAGGGCGATGCGATCCTTGAGGGCCAACACCTTGGCCTGGCCCAGGGTGGCTTCGGTCGCCTGGATCTGGCGATTGATATTGGATTCGGCCACGTGGTCCAGATCGATCAGCGTAAGCCGGCCCACGCCGCTGCGCGCCAAGGCCTCCACCGCCCAGGAGCCGACGCCGCCCACCCCCACCACGAGCACATGCGAATCGCGGATACGGCGCGCACCCGCCACTCCGTAGAGGCGGGCCAAGCCGCCGAAGCGGCGCTCGGCGGTATCGGCAAGCTGCGTCATCTGCCTCAGGCCATGCGCTCCAGGCGCCACATCTGGTACCGGAAGCCGAACACCGCACCGGCCACGATGGCGGCAAATGCCACGAGGCTGTTGAGGCCCAGCGTGGACAGGCCCGTCAGCCCCTGTCCGATGGTGCAGCCCATGGCCGTCACGCCGCCCACGCCCATGAGAACGGCACCCGCTAGGTGGTTGGCCACGTCCTCCGTACTGCCAAAGCCCTCCCAACGGAAGGTGCGGCTCCACAGCGCCATCAGCGCCGAGCCCGCGATCACGCCGAAGACGGAGACGATGCCCAGCGTGAGCACCTTGCTCTTGTCGCTGTAGAACATGAGCCAGTCCAGGGTGTAGGAGACAGGCGCGACAAAGCTCAAGGCCTCGGCCCGCCCCGAATTGGTGGCCAGATAGACCTCTTCCAGCGTCTCAGGATGCTCGGCCAGATGGCCCAGATGGCCGCTGACCCACCACATGGCGACGATGATGCCGCCGATGCCGAAGCCGGCCAGCAGGTTGTCGACTCGCAGGAACTGCTCGCCGCGCAAGGCCCAGACCACCAGGACGGCACCGATCAGCAGGCCCAGCACCAGCAGCAGGGTGACAGGTGCCATGCCTAGCGGACCGGCCAGCACCTGGGGCAGGCTGGCCGTGCCGGAGAAATCGACGGCAACGCGATCCACCGTGTCCACACGCAGCACGGCGGTGATGCCTTTCATGGTGGCGAATCCGGCCCAGCCCATGACCAGCAAGACGACCAGGGACTTGAGACTGCCGCTGCCGACCCGTACCAGAGTCTTGCTGCCGCAGCCCGAAGACAGCACCATGCCGAAGCCGAACATCAGGCCGCCGACGGTCGCTGAGAGCCAGAGCCAGCGGTTGCCGCCATGCAGGGTTTGGGTCGGGTCGATGAGGCCGGTGTAGGCCAGCAGCGCGAAGCCAGCCATGGCCACACCGATGGCCAGACCCCACTGGCGCATGCGCGTCCAGTCGCCCATGTTGACGACGTCGCTGACCGCACCCATGGTGCAGAAATGCGTGCGCTGGGCAATGGCGCCGAACAGCAGTGAAAGCGCAAAAGAGGCACTCAACACCAGGGTGTTGAGTGCGGCAATGTCGATGGTTTGCATCCCCGGATTCTAAGGCCCGGGGCAGAGGCCCGCAGGGGCCTACTACTTCAGGCGCGGCAGGCGTTGCCGGGCGGCTGCAGCCGCCTCGGACTGCGGGTAGGCCTTGATCAGGTCTTCCAGGGTCTTGCGCGCGGCCTTGGTGTCCTTGAGCTCGACCTGGCAATTGGCGATCGAGAGCACGGCCTCGGGCGCGCGCAGGTGATCGGGTGCCTGGGTCAGCAGATTACGGAAGTTCTGGATGGCTTCCTTGTAGTCGCGTATGGCGTACTGCGCATTGCCCAGCCAAAAATAGGACGAGGGCACGTAGCCGCTGGAGGGGTGGCGCTTGATGAAATCCGTGAAGACGTTCTGCGCCTCGGCAAAATCTCCCTTGCGGAACACGCCCAGGGCCGCATCGAAATCACGCCGCTCGGCAGGCTCGGCCATGAACTCGCGGCCATCGACGATGACCTTGGACGGCTCGAACTTGCGCAGGCGCTCGTCCAGACTGGTGATCACGTCGGTCTGCTGCCGCTGCAACTCGGCCACGGCGCGAGCCAGCTGCTCGTTCTGGCCAACCTGCCGAGCCAGCTCGGTGCGCAGGGTCTCGATCTGGGTCTGCAAATCCAGCAGACTGCGGCGCAGCTGGGTGTTCTCTTCCGCCAGGCGGGTCACCTGATCGGAAGAGCGCTGCTCGGATTCCGTGCGCATGCTCTCCACGCGCTGGCGCAGATCGATGATGGCGCGACGCGCCTCGTCGTCGCTGAACAGGGCGTGGGCCGCCGTGGTGCCTAGGGCACACAGCAGCAGCGCAGCCAGGCGCAGGATCCTGCTCATCTCGTTGCGGTGCATCAGCGGTAGCTGATCTCAGCGCGGCGGTTCTTGGACCATGCCGCCTCGTCGCTGCCCGGCACGGCCGGCTTTTCCTTGCCGAAGCTCACTGCCTCGACCTGGCTGTCAGCCACGCCCAGCAGACCCAGTGCGCGGCGCACGGCCTCGGCACGACGCTGGCCCAGGGCCAGGTTGTATTCACGACCACCGCGCTCGTCGGTATGGCCCTCGACCACGACCTTGCGGCTGCGGTCGGCGCGGATATGACGCGCATGGGCATCGATCAGGGCCTGGAACTCGGGCTTGATCACGTAGCTGTCGTAGTCGAAATAGACCACGCGCGATACGTTCGCGATGGCGGCCTGGGCGGCTTTGCCGTCATCGACCGGGGCCACCGTGGTCTGAGCCACCGTGCTGCTGGCGCCGCCGCTGCCGGCGGCACCGCCCGTGGAGCGATCGTCCACCGGCGGGTTGTCCAGGTTGACGGAAGAGCAGCCGGCCATCACCAGAGCGATGGCGCCCAGCAGCGCGAATTTCTTGATCGACATGTCTTACTCCTGAGGAATCGAAAAGGTGTGTTTGAAAGAGATCAGTTGGATGCTTTCTGGAACGGGCCCCAGTCGGGCTCGCGCAGGTCTCCGCCCTGCCCGGCAAGCCGGGCCTTGATTTTCCCGTCCAGGGTCGTAGTCATCAGAGCCTCACGCTCCTGTTGCTTGGTCGCATACAGCAGCAGACGACTGTTGGGGGCAAAGCTGGGATTCTCATCGGCTGTGGTCTCGGTCAGCGCGGTGACGGCGCCTGTGGCCAGTTCCATCACGTGCAGCTTGAAGACACCGCTGACTCGGGAAATATAAGCCAGCCAGCGTCCGTCGGCACTCAGCGCCGGGGAAATGTTGTAAGTGCCGGTAAACGTCACGCGCTCGGGGTTGCCGCCCGCAGCCGGCATGCGGTAGATCTGAGGGCTGCCGCCGCGGTCGCTGACGAAGTAAAGGTACTTGCCGTCGTGCGAATAGGTGGGCTCGGTATCGATGCTGGACGACTGGGTCAGGCGACGCGGCTCGGCGCCGGCGGTGTTCACGTCCAGCGTGTAGAGCTGTGAGCCGCCATCGCGGCTCAGCGTCACGGCCAGACTGCGGCCGTCGGGCGACCAGGCCGGCGCACTGTTGGATCCGCGGAAGTTGGCCACCAGGCGGCGTTTGCCACTGGCCACGTCGTGGATGTAGACCACGGGCTTGCGCGACTCGAAGGACACATAGGCCAGCTGCCGGCCATCGGGCGACCAGCTGGGCGAGATGATGGGTTCAGGGCTGCTCAGGGCAGGCTGGGCGCCCTCGCCATCCGCGTCGGCCACCCACAGGCTGTAGCGCTGTTCGGCCTTGGTCACGTAGGCGATGCGGGTGGAGAAGATACCCTTCTCGCCGGTGAGCTTCTCGTAGACGAAGTCGGCGATGCGGTGCGCGGCCAGCCGCAGGTCGGCCGCGGCAATGGCGTAGCTCTGCCCGCCCAGGTCACGCCCTGCGACCACATCCCAGAGGCGGAAGCGCACGTCGTAGCGGCCATCGGCCAGACGGGTGATGCTGCCGGTCAGCAGCGAATCGGCCCCGGCCTGCCGCCAGGGCACGAGCTCCGGGCGGGCGTTTTCGTCGAGCTGGGCGCTACGGGCCGACACGCTGCGGAACTGGCCGCTGCGTTCCAGATCGGCCTGGACGATGGTGCTGATCTTCTGCGGTGCGGCGTCCTGCCCCCGGAAAGGTGCAAAGGCGATGGGCAACTGGGTCAGCCCGACGCCCGAGACCTCGACACGGAACTGGGCCAGAGCCGGCTGGGCCAGGCCCAGCCACACACAGAGCAGGAGGCAGGTCGCCTCAAACAGACGGCGGAGGAGATGCAGACGATGAATCATGGGTCCGGTTCAAACAATACAGGGCGAAATACTTGCCGAAAGCGGCCTGAGCCTGCATGGTACACACTGCGAAACCCATGGCCCCATCCAATACCCCCAGGCGAAAGACGTAGCTGCGAATGAATGCCACGACACCGGCAGCGACAGCTCGGCTCATGCTGGTCCGCTGGCCGGCCAGGTGGCGCTGCTGCGCCCAGGCCTGGCTGTACTGCTCCAGCTTGCGCCAGTAGTGGCTGGGCGTGGGATAGCTGTAATGCAGCAGGGACGTCTTGAGTCGACCGACCGGGCCACCTTGAACCAGCACACGCTCGTGCACCAGATCGTCGCTGAAGCGCGCCGCACCGCGTCGGAACAGGCGCAGCACATGGTCCGGCGTCCAGCCACAGTGATGGATCCACTCGCCGCAGAACTGCGTCAGCCGCGGAATCTCCCAGGCGCCGAGCTCGCTGTTGCCCTGAACCACCGCCAGGATCTCGGCCTGCAACGCGGACGTCACCCGTTCGTCGGCATCGATCGACAGCACCCAGGGATGGCGAGCCAGAGCCAGCGCCCGATTCTTCTGCGGACCGAAGCCGGGCCAGTCGGATGTGATCTCCACGCGCGCACCCAGACGTCGGGCGATCTCCACCGTGCCATCCGTGCTGCCCGAATCCAGCACCACGATCTCGTCGGCAAAGGCGACGGAACGCAGGCAGGCCTCGATGTTGGAGGCTTCGTTCTTGGTGATGAGGATGACGGAGAGACTGGACAAAATGCGCGCGGGATGAAATCCGGATGAGCGGGCTCCGCGGCCGACCTTGCATCACAAACAAAGTACGACGCCCGTCGCCCTGGACAATGCAGGAATCATACCCCGCCAGCGGCCATGAGCCTGCACACCCGCACCCA
>CAMLNH010000185.1 GCA_946481355.1 uncultured Curvibacter sp. | reverse complement strand
GCCCACGCCGAGCTGGACGTGGTGCGTCTTCAGGCAGGGCATCAGCCCGGTGCACAGGTCGTGCGCGGCCACGGTCTGGCCGATGGCGCAGATGTCGTCGCGCTCCCCCTCCACGGTGAACAGGGCGGTGCGGCGGATCGCGCGCGGGTCGACGCGCCGGCCGCGCCAGCGCAGCGTGCCCTGCGCCAGCGCCTGGCGCTGGAACACCAGGTCCACCGTCTCCAGGTAGAACTCGGCCGGCAGGTCGTTGACGGCGAAGTACTCCTCGTAGAACAGGCGGATGGCATTGGCCTTGTCCATGTCGCCCTCGACGAGGTGTTGGTAGAGGTCCATGAAGGACTTCTTGTGCCGCTCCAGGTTCATGCTCAGGAAGGCGCTGAGC
Source organism: uncultured Curvibacter sp. (assembly GCA_946481355.1). The sequence continues at coordinate 5,344 of CAMLNH010000185.1, read as the reverse complement.
TGCACGAAGCCCGGGTAGACGCGGCGCATGTAGCCTGCGTGCGGCGGCGGCACATGGCTGATGAGGTTCTTCTCGAACCAATCGATGGGCTTGCTCGTGGCCAGCGCGTTGACCGCTGTCGGGTTGACGCGGCAGTCCACCGGGCCGGCCATGAGCGTGAGGCTGCGCGGTTGGGCCGGGTCGCCATCCTCGGCCAGCAGGGCCGTCGCCGCCAGGGCCGCCACGCAGGGCTGGCAGACGGCTATCACGTGCGCACCCGGGCCGATGGTGCGCAGGAAGGTCATCATGTGTTCGATGTAGTCATCCAGGCCGAAGGGACCGTGGCGCAGGGCCACGTCGCGGGCGTTGTGCCAGTCGCTGATGTAGACGTCGTGGTCCTGCAGCAGGGTGCGCACGGTCTCGCGCAGCAGGGTGGCGAAGTGGCCCGAGAGCGGGGCGACGAGCAGCACCGGGGGCTGGCCGTTCATGCCCTCCTTGCGAAAGCGCAGCAGGGTGCCGAAGGGCAGCGTGAGCGTCTTTTCTTCCGTGACGGTGACGTCCCGCCCGCCGACGGCGACGCTGCGTATGCCGTAGGCGGGGCGGGAGTGCGTCAGGCGCAGACGGGAGAAGACCTCCATGGCGGCCGAGGCCTTGCGCAACAGGCTGCCTTCGGTCTGGTGCAGCCAGAGGGCGGCGCTGCCACCCTGGGCCAGCAGGCGTAAGGGCGACAGCAGATCGGTCTGGGCTTGGTAAGCGTGGTAGAGCATGGGCTGGACCGAAAGCGGGCTTGTGGCACCGATGGGATAAATGCAGCAAGTTGCGGGCCAATCTGCTGGCTGATCAGCGCACCGCGACAGGGCTGGCACAGGGCTTGCGACGTGGCAGGACATGTCTCTTCCTGGAGCATCCCATGGCCAAGACTGTCCTGACGATCAGCAGCAAGAACTACGGCGCCTGGGCCCTGCGCGGCTGGCTCATGGCCAAACTCGCCGGACTGGAGTTCACCGAGAAGATCATTCCTCCGGACGATCCGGCCATGAAGGCCGAGATGCTGCTGCTGGCACCCAGCATGCTGGTGCCTTCCTTGCAGCACAACGGCGTCAAGGTCTGGGACACGCTGGCCATTGGCGAATACCTCAACGAGGTCAAGCCCGAGGCCAGGCTGCTGCCTACGGATGCCAAGGCCCGTGCCCACTGTCGCGCCATCTGCGGGGAGATGCACTCGGGCTTCGCCTCGCTGCGTTCGGCCCTGCCCATGAACATCAAGGCCAGTTTCCCGGGCTACAAGATCTGGTCGCGCGCACAGGGTGACATCGACCGCGTGCTGGAGATCTGGCACGACTGCCTGTCCGCCTACGGCGGACCCTACCTCTTCGGCAAGAAGCCCTGCATGGCAGACGCCATGTATGCGCCGGTGGTCACGCGTTTCCTGACGTATGACGTGGCCCTGGACGCAGCCTGCGCAGCCTACTGCAAACGCATCATGGACCTGCCCGCGATGCAGGAGTGGATCGCCGCAGCCAAGCTTGAGGAAGACGACATCGACGAGCTGGATGCGGAGTTCTGACTACTTCCAGGGCGTCGGGTCAGGGATGGGGCAGACCGGATCCACGTCCACGGTCTTGAAGTCGGCCGGCGAGACGATCTCCAGATACTCCATGTCCGGGGAGTAGTCGAAAAGGTAGTGGCGTATGCCCGGGCGCTGGTGCACCACGTCGCCGGCCTCCACCAGGGTCACCTGGTCTTCGTACATGAAGCGGGCCCAACCCTTGGTCATGATCACGATCTGGAAATCCGCCTCATGCCGGTGCCAGCCCGTGCCCTTTTCTGGGGCCATGTTTGCCTTGACCAGGTGCGCGATGACCTTGCCGTTGGTGGCCTCGGCGACGCCCAGGTCGCGGTAGAGGAAAAAATCCCGCAGCCCGCCCGAGACGAACGACGTGTCTGCGGGTTTGACGTGCGAGAACTTGGTCGCGGTGCGGTCCAGCATGCGGTCCTCCTGTCCCTAGGGAATGGTGCAGTGCAGCATGCATATTCCGTTCCAGGGGCCTCGCCGTTCGTCGGGGATAATCCCGGCCATGAGCGGCAACACCTTCGGACACCTCTTCACGGTCACCAACTTCGGTGAATCCCACGGCCCGGCCATCGGCTGCGTGATCGATGGCTGCCCACCCGGCATGGCCTTGTCCGAGGCCGACATCCAGACCGAACTCGACCGCCGCCGCCCCGGCACGTCCAAGTTCGTGACCCAGCGCAACGAGCCTGATGCTGTGGAGATCCTCTCCGGTGTCTACGAGGGTCGGACCACGGGCACGCCCATCGCCCTGCTGATCCGCAACACCGACCAGCGCAGCAAGGACTACGGCCAGATCCTGCAGACCTTCCGCCCCGGTCATGCCGACTACACCTACTGGCGCAAATACGGTCTGCGCGACCCGCGCGGCGGCGGGCGCTCCTCGGCCCGTCTCACTGCCCCCACGGTGGCGGCGGGCGCCGTGGCGAAGAAATGGCTGAAGGAAAAGTTCGGCACGGAGTTCCGAGGCTGCATGACGCAGATCGGCGAGCTCGCCATTCCCTTCGAGTCCTGGGACCACGTGCCGAACAATCCCTTCTTCGCGCCTGTGGCCGATGTGTCCGCGCTCGAGAACTACATGGAAGCGCTGCGCAAGTCCGGTGACTCCTGCGGTGCGCGCCTGCGCGTGACGGCCACAAAGGTGCCCGTGGGCCTGGGCGAGCCGCTCTACGACAAGCTGGACGCCGACATCGCCTACGCCATGATGGGCCTCAACGCCGTCAAGGGCGTGGAGATCGGTGCCGGTTTCGCGGCCGTGGCCGACAAGGGCAGCACCCATGGCGACAGCCTCACGCCCAACGGCTTTGTCGGCAACAAGGCCGGCGGCGTGCTCGGTGGCATCAGTACCGGGCAGGACATCGAGGTGTCCATCGCCATCAAGCCCACGAGCTCCATCCTGATCCCGCGCGAGTCCATCACCACCGAAGGTCAGGCGACCGAGCTCATCACCAAGGGTCGTCACGACCCCTGCGTGGGCATCCGCGCCACGCCCATCGCCGAGGCCCTGCTGGCCTTGGTGCTCATGGACCACGCGCTGCGGCACCGCGCCCAGTGTGGTGATGTGCAGCTGCCCGTGCCCCCGATTCCCGGCAGCGTCTGAACATGACCATCAGGCCCCCACGTTCGCGCACTGCGTGTCGCTCTCTGCCCCCCGAGGGGGCGCGTCAGCGCCTTCGGGCGGCCGGGCGGCGCTGACATGCCGATGAGCGAGGCCGAGCGCGCCACGCGCGTCGATCTGGCCGCGGCCTACCGCCTGGCCGCGCTCAACGGCTGGGACGACACCATCTACACCCACATCTCTGCCGCCGTGCCGGGCGAGGAGGGGGCCTACCTCATCAATCCCTACGGCCTGCTGTTCAGCGAGGTCTCGGCCTCCAACCTGGTCAAGGTGGACACCGAGGGTCGTAAGCTCGACGATACGCCGCATGCGGGCAATCCCACGGGCTTTGCCATCCACGGCACCATCCATGCCGCCCGTTCCAGCGCGCGCTGTGTGCTGCACCTGCACACCGAATGGGGCCTGGCCCTGGCCATGGTGCCCGGCGGCCTGCTGCCGACGACGCAGCACGCCATGCGCCTGTTCCGCCGTCTCGGCCGCCATGCCTACGAGGGCCTGGCCCTGGGCGATGCCGAGGGACGGCGCCTTGTGGCCAACCTCGGCGAACTCGACGGCCTGATCCTGGAGAACCACGGCACGCTCACTGTGGGCCGCACCGTCGCCGAGGCCTATATGCTCATGCACCATCTGGAGCGCGCCGCGCGTGCCCAGCTGCGTGCCATGGCCGCCACCGGCGGCCGGGTGCTTGTGGCCAGCGACGAGGTCGCGGCCAGGACCTATGCCCAGTGGGTCGGCGACGGAGATGAGCGCGACGGCGATGCCGAATGGCCCGCGCTGCTGCGCCGGCTTGACCAGATCGATCCATCCTACAAACTCTGAAGGAGTCAGACCATGCCCACCATCCGCGTCGAGATGTTCGAAGGCCGCACGCCCGAGCAGAAGAGGGAGTTCGTCAAGGCCGTCACCGAGGCCACCGTCAAGACCCTGGGCAGCACGCCCGAGGCCGTCGACGTGATCATCACCGACATCAAGAAGTCGGACTGGGCCACGGGCGGCGTGCTCTGGAGCGAGAAGAAGTAGGCCCTGCCATGTCGGTGGCGCGCCGGCAGCTGCTGCCCTTCTCGGCCCTGTCGGCCAGCTACTTCGCGCACATCGGCTTTTTCAATCCCTACCTGCCGCTCTGGCTCAAGGATCTGGGCTACAGCCTGATGACCCTGAGCCTGCTGATGATCGTGCCGCCGGCCACGCGCCTGATCGGCCCGCTGGCCTGGGGCTGGCTCAGTGATCACACGGGGGAACGCGTCAAGTTGCTGCGCTACGCCTCCACCACGGCGCTGCTGATCTCGATGGGCCTGTGGATCGACGGGGGCACGGCCTGGCTCGCGCTGGTGCTCTTCATCGTCTTTCTGCACACCAGCGCCATGATGCCCATGAGCGAGGCCGCGTTGGCCCACCTCGTAAGCGCGGGCGGCGCCTTCGACGCCAAGCGCTATGGCCGTGTGCGGCTCTGGGGTTCGCTGGGCTTTCTGGTCACGGTCTTCGTGGCCGGGGCCTGGTTCGAGTGGCGCGGTCTGGGGGATTTCCCGGCCTGGACGGTGTGCTCCCTGGCCGTAGTCACGGCCAGTGCATGGTGGCTGCCCGACCTCAAGGAAGAGCAGGTGAGCCACATCCCCAAACCCTCACTGTGGCCTGTACTGCGTCAGCCCGCGATCCGCTGGTTCTTCGCCTCGGCGCTGTTCCATGTGCTGGCTCACATGGGCATGTACATCTACCTCTCGCTGCACCTCGATGCGCTGGGCTACGGCAAGGACGCGATCGGCCTCATGTGGGGCATCTCGGTCATTGTGGAGATCGTCTGGTTCTATACCCAGGGCCGCTGGTTGCCGCGTCTCCCGCTGGCCGGCTGGCTGGTTCTCTGCGCACTGCTCACGGCCCTACGCATGGCGATGACCGCGCAGTGGGCGGCCTGGTGGCCTGTGCTGCTGTTGGCGCAGGCGCTGCACGCCTTCACGTTTGCTGCGCATCATGCGACCAGTACCGCGTTGCTCTCGCATCACTTTCCGGGGAGGCTGCGTGGCCGTGGCCAGGCCCTGTACGTCACGCTGGGGTATGGCGTGCCGGGGGTGCTGGGTGGCCTGGTGGGCGGTGTGATCAGCAGCCACCTTGGGCTGTCGGCGGTGTTCTGGGCCTGTTCGGTGTGTGCGCTGCTGGCGGCCTTCTGCGCCTGGCAAGTC
>CAMLNH010000184.1 GCA_946481355.1 uncultured Curvibacter sp. | reverse complement strand
ACAGCGCCCCAGCGGTTTCCTATCCGGTGGGGCGCTCTTCCATGCGCTCCCTGATGTACCTGTTGCCGGCACTGCTGGCGGCCACGGTCTGCGGGGCCTGGGTGTGGCAGTCGGCGTCTGCGGATGTCGTACGCATTCCCGTGTTGCTGCTGTGTGCGCTGGTGCTGGCGCTGACAGCCCAGGCGGCTCTGCGAGCCCCGCAGGGACAACTGGTCTGGGACGGACAGTCCTGGCGCTGGGATACTGCGTCCGGCGCTCAGGTAGGCGTGGTCCATGCCCGGCTGGACTGGCAAGAGCACCTGCTGCTGGAATTTCGCCCCTCGCAGGGCCGTGGGATCTGGCTGTGGCTGGAACGTGGCATGGCGCCCCCGGCCTGGGATGATCTGCGCCGTGCGGTCTATGCCGTGTCCGCCGATGGGGCCCCGACGCCGGTGATGCCGGGGGATCCGTCTTGAGCGAACCGCTGCCTCCCGCCGCCGATAGCGACGCCCAGCTGGTGGCCCGGACCCTGGCCGGGGACGACCGGGCCTTCGAGCTGCTGGTCATCAAATATCAGCGCCGCATCCAGCGCCTCATCGCCCGCATGGTGCGGGACGTCGACCTGGTCGAGGACATCGCGCAGGAAAGCTTCATCCGGGCCTACCGGGCCCTGCACCAGTTCCGGGGCGACGCGCAGTTCTATACCTGGCTCTATCGCATTGCCGTCAACACGGCCAAGAAGACCCTCCTGGATCTCAAGCACGACCCTCTGCTGACCGAGGCGGCTCTGCGCCCCGCGGGGGACGACGATGAAACTTTCCAGCCCGGGAATGAACCAATAGCTGAAGAAACCCCGGAAAGCCTGCTGGCGGCCCGTGAAATTGCCGCCGCCGTGCAGGCCGCCCTGGAAGCCCTGCCCGAGGATTTGCGTCAGGCCGTCATCTTGCGCGAGATCGAAGGGCTGAGTTACGAGGACATTGCGGCGGTCATGGCGTGTCCGATCGGGACGGTGCGCTCACGCATCTTCCGGGCGCGTGAGGCCATTTCTGCGCGTGTGCGCCCGCTGCTGGACCGTCAGACCGGTAAACGTTGGTAGGAATGAACATGAAAGAAGACTCCGAATTTCAGGCCCGGCGGGCTCCTGAGCTGGTGTCGGCCCTGGTGGATGGCGAGCTCCAGGAGGCCGAGTTTGCCCGGGCGATGGTCGCCTTGCAGTCGGACCCGCAGGCCCGCGCCTGCTGGCGCGATTACCACCTGGTAGGCGAAGTCATGCGCCACGGCGACGCGGCGGCACTCGGTGCCTCCGACGAGGCGTTTGTCGCCCGCCTGCGCAGCCAGCTGGGCACGGCGAGGCCCTTGTCTGCGGGGTCCGCGCAGCCGGTCGCGGGCGCGATTCGCACGAGCGCGAACGACAGCGTCTGGCGCTGGAAGCTGGTGGCAGGTCTGTGTTCCCTGATGGCGGTGGCGGTGCTCGGCTGGCAACTGGTGGCCCTGCGACCTGATACGGCGGCGCCCCAACTGGCGACGGTGGTACCTGCGCCGTCGTCCACATCCGAGGCGCCAGTGATGATCCGTGATCCACGGCTGGACCAGCTGATCGCGGCCCATCAGCAGCAGGGTGGGACTTCGGCGTTGCAGATGCCCGCGGGCTTTCTGCGCAACGCGACCTTCGAGCGGCCGGCGCGCTGAACGGGCAGGGCATGAAAGTGACCGCATTCTTGCGTCTGGTGCTGCCGTTGCTGCTGCTGCTCGGTCTGGCACCCGCCGGGGCCGACACGCCCGGGCTGGTGTCCAGCGAGCGCAGCATTTCCGAATGGCTGCAGCGCATGCACGATGCCTCGCGCCGGCGTGCCTACGTCGGGACCCTGGTGGTGTCGTCGGATGGCGCCATGTCGAGTGCGCGGGTCTGGCATATCTGCGATGGCCGTCAGCAGATGGAGCGGGTGGAAGCTCTGACGGGCACGCCGCGCTCCACCTTCCGCCGCAATGATGAGGTGATTACCTTCTCGCCGCAAAGCCGCGTGGCCGTCATCGAGAAGCGCGAATCCCTCGGACTGTTTCCACAGCTGCTCAAGTCGGCCGATGCGGCCATCGATCAGCACTATAGCGCCAGCGCGCAGGGCAGCGAGCGCGTGGCCGGCTTTGAGGCCGACGTTGTACAGCTGCAGCCACGTGACGCCCTGCGTTTCGGCTACCGCATCTGGAGCGAGAAGAAGACGGGGTTGATGATCAAGCTGCAGACCCTGGATGCCCAGGGCCGCGTGCTGGAGCAGATGGCTTTTTCCGAGCTGCAGCTTGATGCGCCAGTGAGCATGGACAAACTCAAGCGCATGATGGGTGATACCGAAGGCTACCGGCTGGAGACGCCGGCTCTGGTCAAGACCACGCCGCAGGCCGAGGGCTGGCAACTGGCGTCCGAGGTGCCGGGCTTCCGTTCCATGAGCTGCTACCGCCGGCCGGCACCTGCAGGCGGTGACGCCTTGCAATGGGTTTTCTCGGACGGTCTGGCCACAGTTTCCCTGTTCATCGAACCCTATGACCCCCGCCGTCATACCCAGGAGGGACAGCAGGCCATGGGGGCCACGCATGCGCTGGTGCAGCGTGGGCGCGGCGCGGGTGCCGCCTGGTGGCTGACCCTGGTGGGTGAGGTGCCGCCCCAGACCCTGCGGGCCTTCGCCCAGGGCTTGGGGCGTCTGCCTTGAGTCTGCACACGCCTGTGTCTTTTTCTTTTTTGCTCTAATTCTCTGACTTATTCGAGATGAGGTTCTACATGTCTGTCATGACTGTCTCTCTGCCCTTTTCGTACCGCCGTGGACCCGGCCGCTGGGTCGCGGGGCTGCTGCTTGCGTTGACCGGTGTGCTGGCCGGTCTGCCGGCGGTGGCCCAGAACCGCGGCCTGCCCGATTTCACCGAACTGGTGGACCAGGTCGGTCCTTCCGTGGTCAATATCCGGACCCTGGAGAAGGTGGGGGCACGTGGCGGTGAAGAAGGCATGGACGAGGAAATGCTGGAGTTCTTCCGCCGCTTCGGCCTGCCCGTACCGCCGAACGTGCCCCGACAGGGTCCCCGCTCGGGCCATCCCCAGCCTGAGGAACAGCCGCGAGGTGTAGGCTCGGGCTTCATCCTCTCGGTTGACGGCTACATCATGACCAATGCGCACGTGGTCGAGGGTGTAGACGAGGTGCTGGTCACCCTGCCCGACAAGCGCGAATTCAAGGCCCGCATCGTCGGGGCGGACAAGCGTACCGACGTGGCCGTGGTGAAGATCGAGGCCTCGGGATTGCCGGCTGTGAAGATCGGCGATGTCAGTCGGCTCAAGGTGGGCGAATGGGTGATGGCCATCGGTTCGCCTTTCGGCCTGGAGAACACTGTGACCGCGGGCATCGTCAGCGCCAAGCAGCGCGACACCGGCGACTACCTGCCCCTGATCCAGACCGACGTGGCCATCAACCCCGGCAACTCGGGCGGGCCGCTGATCAATCTGCGCGGTGAGGTGGTGGGCATCAACAGCCAGATCTATTCCCGATCCGGTGGCTATATGGGCATCGCGTTTGCGATCCCGATCGACGAGGCCATGCGGGTGAGCGAGCAACTGCGCTCCAGCGGTCGTGTCACGCGCGGACGCATAGGCGTGCAGATCGACCAGGTGACCAAGGAGGTGGCCGAGGCCATCGGCCTGGGCAAGCCGCAAGGGGCGCTGGTGCGTGGGGTCGAGGCGGGCGCGCCGGCCGAGAAGGCCGGCGTCGAGGCCGGCGACATCATCATCAAGCTCGACGGCAAGGCCATCGAAAAGTCCACGGATCTGCCGCGCATGGTGGGCAGCCTCAAGCCGGGATCGCGCAGCACGCTGACAGTGTTCCGTCGTGGCGCGACCAAGGATCTGACGGTGACCATCGGCGAGTTCGAGGCCGAGAAGCCCGTGGCCCGCAAGGCGCAGGAAGACAAACCGCGTACGGCCGCCGCTGCGGCCCTGGGCCTGACCGTGACCGAGCTCACCGAGGCCCAGAAGAAGGAGCTCAAGCTCAAGGGCGGAGTGAGGGTCGAGTCGGCCGTGGAAGCCGCCGCTCGCGCGGGTTTGCGCGAAGGGGACGTGATCCTGGCGCTTTCCAACGTCGAAATCGGTTCGGTGCGGGAGTTTGAGGCCTTGCTGAGCAAGCTCGACAAGGGCAAGCCTGTCAACGTGCTGTTCCGTCGCGGCGAGTGGGCCCAATACGCGGTCATCCGGCCGCAGCGTTGAGCCGACCGGGACATCCCCCAAACCGAGTCGGGTTTTGGGGTTTTTGTGGCCGCAGCCACGGCAGGGCAAAAAATATTTTCTGACCTGTCTTACCCCAGTCCAGTAATGTAAGTTTGTGTTTGCTGACTTTTATTGTTCGAGATGGACTATTTGGTTAGAATAGACGCCATCTCGGGGCTGATTTCTTGCATATAGGCCAGCCTCGAATCCACGATGCGGGATTCTCCGAGAGGCCCCCAAGCCGATCCACAGATCACCCACAACTTGTTCAAATCCTAGCAAAGTAATTTGTTGATAAGCTGTTGACAAATTCATGTTGTGACGTCGCAACGACGGAAATTTGCGATTCTTCGGGCTGTACGGCACTACCTTTTTGCCTACAATGAAATCCCAACTATCGCAGTTGCCATAGATTGTTGGTTCAGGGCGCGTCACTACCCGACGCGCCCTTTTTTCTTGCCTGCGCCTTTTTAAATTCAATCACTTAAGCGTTTTCGTTGATGAAGCACATCAGAAATTTTTCGATCATCGCGCATATCGATCATGGCAAATCGACGCTGGCGGACCGGCTCATCCAGCGCTGTGGTGGCCTGGAGGCGCGTGAGATGGAGGCCCAGGTGCTGGACTCCATGGACATCGAGAAAGAGCGTGGGATAACCATCAAGGCGCAGACCGCTGCGCTGCAATACAAGGCCCGTGATGGCCAGGTCTACAACCTCAACCTGATCGACACACCCGGTCACGTGGACTTCTCTTATGAAGTCAGCCGCTCCCTGTCCGCCTGCGAGGGCGCACTGCTGGTGGTGGACGCCAGCCAGGGGGTAGAGGCACAGACCGTGGCCAATTGCTACACCGCGCTGGACCTCGGTGTGGAAGTGCTGCCGGTGCTCAACAAGATGGATCTGCCGCAGGCTGATCCGGAGCGCGCCAAGGAGGAAGTCGAGGACGTGATCGGCATCGACGCCTCCGATGCCATTCCCTGCTCGGCCAAGACCGGCATGGGCGTGGACGAGATTCTGGAGGCCATCGTGGCCAGGATTCCGGCGCCGCGCGGCAACCCGGATGGTCCCTTGCGCGCCATGATCATCGACAGCTGGTTCGACAGCTACGTGGGGGTGGTCATGCTGGTGCGGGTGGTCGATGGCCGCCTGAACAAGGGCGAGCGCATCAAGCTCATGGCTGCCAATATGGTGTACGAGGCGGGTAGCCTGGGGGTTTTCACCCCGGCCAACCAGCCGCGCGAATTCCTGCAGGCCGGCGAGGTGGGCTACATCATTGCCGGCATCAAGGAACTGACGGCGGCCAAGGTGGGCGACACCGTCACCCTGGAAAAGAAGTTGCCGAACAATGCCGGTCCGGCGGCCGAGGCGCTGCCTGGTTTCAAGGAGATCCAGCCCCAGGTGTTTGCCGGTCTGTACCCGACCGAAGCCAACCAGTACGACGCCCTGCGCGACAGCCTGGAAAAGCTCAAGCTCAACGATGCCTCGCTGCATTTCGAGCCCGAGGTCTCGCAG
>CAMLNH010000183.1 GCA_946481355.1 uncultured Curvibacter sp. | reverse complement strand
CCCGGCCCCAACGGCCCCTACTGGAAGCAGGGCATGCAGAACGGCTACCAGGACGTGGGCAGCTGGACCTTCTTCGAGAAGCACGACGCAAACCGCACGGCGGCCGCCTGGCTGTACGCGCAGTTCGTGACCGCGAAGTCCGTCTCGCTGAAGAAGACCATCGTCGGTCTCACGCCCATTCGTGAAAGCGACATCCAGAGCAAGGCCATGACCGATCTGGCGCCCAAGCTCGGCGGTCTGGTGGAGTTCTACCGCAGCCCGGCCCGCGTGGCCTGGACACCCACCGGCGGCAATGTGCCCGACTACCCGAAGCTCGCGCAGCTGTGGTGGAAGAACGTGGCCGTGGCCGTGACCGGCGAGAAGACACCGCAGCAGGCCATGGACAACCTGGCCGATGAGATGGACCAGGTGATGGCCCGTCTGGAGCGTGCCGGCATGGCCCGTTGTGCGCCCAAGCTCAACAAGAAGGAGAGCAACGACAAGTGGCTGTCCGACAAGTCGGCGCCCTGGAAGAAGCTGGCCAATGAGAAGCCCAAGGGCGAGACCATCGCCTACGAGAAGCTGCTGAACGCCTGGAAGGCGGGACGCGTACGGTAAAACCGGGACAATCAGCGGCGGCCGTGGCACGAAGCTTGCGCGGAACAGTCCACGGCCGCCCTGTCCGGTTTGTTTTTTGAGTTCTGACTTCATGCATCGCGCACAACTTCTGGCCCGTCTGGCCGAACCGCAGACCTGGGATCTGGCCGTGGTCGGTGGTGGCGCCACCGGCCTGGGTGTGGCGCTCGATGCCGCGGCACGCGGTTATTCGGTGCTGCTGCTGGAGTCGCATGACTTCGCGGGCGGTACCTCCTCGCGCTCGACCAAGCTGCTGCACGGCGGCGTGCGTTACCTGGCCCAGGGCAATATCGCGCTGGTGCGCGAGGCGCTGCACGAGCGCAGCACGGTGCTGGCCAATGCGCCGCACCTGGCGTCGCGCCTGTCTTTCATCATGCCGTCCTATGCCTGGTGGCAGACGCCCTTCTACGGCATCGGCCTCAAGCTCTACGACCTGCTGGCCGGCCGCGCAGGCCTGGGCGATACGCGTTTCCTGAACCGCGCCGAGGCGTTGGCGGCCCTGCCGCGCCTGCAGGCCGAGGGCCTGAGCGGCGGTGTTCAATATTGGGATGGCCAGTTCGACGATGCGCGCCTGGCCATCGCGCTGGCACGCACGGCGGCACGCGAAGGGGCGCTGTTGCTCAATTACTGTCCGGTCACCGAGCTGCTGCACGACCATACCCGCCTGGTCGGTCTGCGTTGCCGCGACGCAGTGGGGGGGCGAATTTATGAAGTGCGCGCTCGCTGCGTTGTCAACGCCGCAGGCGTCTGGGTGGATGGCTTGCGCCAGATGGACGGAGCGGGCCAGGGCAAGACGGTCACACCCATGGTGGCGCCGAGCCAGGGCGTGCACGTGGTGGTGGACCGATCCTTTCTGCCGGGTGAGCATGCACTGCTGGTGCCCAAGACGGCCGATGGCCGGGTGCTGTTTGCCGTGCCCTGGCTGGGCAAGCTGGTGCTGGGGACCACGGACACGCCACGCAGTGATCTGCCGCGCGAGCCGCGGCCGCTGCGTGCCGAGCTCGATTTCATCCTGGGCGAGGCGGGCCGCTACCTGGCGCGCGCGCCCGGCCCGGCCGATGTGCTGAGCATCTGGGTGGGCCTGCGGCCTCTGGTGCGCCCGGCCGGCGAGGATGCCGACACCGGCAGCATCAGCCGCGAGCACACCGTGGTGGTGGGGGCCAGCGGTCTGGTGACCGTGACAGGCGGCAAATGGACGACCTATCGCGCCATGGCCGAGGATGTGCTGGAACGCTGCATGCGCTCGGGCCTGCTGCCGCAGCGGCCTGCCGGCGTGAGTGATTCCCTGCGTCTGGTCGGGGCGCCACCTGCCGAAGCGCCGGCTGGCCCCGGGGTGGCGGCGGCACCCGGCGCGCATTTATATGGCGCGGAGGCGTCCGCCCTGGCGGACCTGCACGGGCACGGGGAGGAGCTGGCCCCCGGCTTGACAGCAGCCATGGTGCGCTTTGCAGCCAAGTATGAGTATGCGCTGACTGTCGAGGATGTTCTTGCCCGGCGGTCCCGCCTGCTCTTTCTGGATGCCGCGCTGGCGGCCGATGTCGCCCCAGTCGTGGCCCGCATCCTGGAAGAAGAGACGGGCCGGGACCCGGCCCTGGTTGCCTTTCTGGCCCTGGCCCAGGACTATTTGCGTTGGCCGTCCGAACAAGACGCTTGACGCCCCCCTGAATCTTTGGCACAATTGCGGGCTTCGCTTGAAAAGGCGAGGTTTCTGCCCAGCAAAAGCGGTGCGAGTGGTTCGCGCCGTGGACGACGGGCCCAAGACTGACCGGTTGGTTGCCCCAGGCGCCATCCGGTGCAAGTTGGGAATATTGAAATGATCCAGACTGAATCTCGGTTAGAAGTCGCCGACAACACCGGCGCGAAGTCCGTTTTGTGCATCAAGGTGCTCGGCGGTTCCAAGCGTCGCTACGCCAGTGTTGGCGACATCATCAAGGTGAGCATCAAGGAAGCCGCTCCGCGTGGCCGCGTCAAGAAGGGCGAGGTCTACAGCGCTGTGGTCGTCCGCACCGCCAAGGGCATCCGCCGCGGTGATGGCTCCCTGGTCAAGTTCGACGGCAATGCCGCCGTGCTGCTCAACAACAAGCTGGAGCCGATCGGCACCCGCATCTTCGGCCCGGTCACGCGTGAACTGCGTACCGAGAAGTTCATGAAGATCGTGTCCCTGGCTCCCGAAGTTCTCTAAGGACACGCCATGAACAAGATTCGCAAAGGCGACGAAATCATCGTCCTCACCGGGCGTGACAAGGGCAAGCGCGGCAAGGTCGCTCTGCGCAAGGATGAGACCCATGTGGTGGTCGAGGGTGTGAACCTGGTGAAGAAGCACACCAAGCCCAACCCCATGAAGGGTACGACCGGCGGCATTGTGGAGAAGTCCATGCCCATCCACCAGTCCAATGTGGCGATCTTCAATGCCGCCACCGGCAAGGCCGACCGCGTCGGCATCAAGCTTCTGGCTGACGGCAAGCGCGTGCGCGTCTACAAGTCCAGCGGCGAAGAAATCAAGGTGGCATAACCATGGCACGTCTGCAACAACATTATCGTGAGAAGGTGGTCCCCGAGTTGACCGCCAAGTTCGGCTACAAGTCGCCCATGCAGGTGCCGCGCCTGACCAAGATCACCCTGAACATGGGTGTGAGCGAGGCCGTCGCCGACAAGAAGGTCATGGACAACGCCGTCGGCGACCTGACCAAGATCGCCGGCCAGAAGCCCGTCGTGACCAAGGCCAAGAAGGCCATCGCCGGTTTCAAGATCCGCGAACAGCAGGCCATCGGCTGCATGGTGACCCTGCGCGGCGTGCAGATGTACGAATTCCTGGACCGTTTCGTGACCGTGGCCCTGCCGCGCGTGCGTGACTTCCGTGGTATTTCCGGCCGCGCCTTCGACGGCCGCGGCAACTACAACATCGGCGTCAAAGAACAGATCATCTTCCCCGAAATCGAATACGACAAGGTGGATGCCCTGCGTGGTCTGAACATCAGCATCACGACGACGGCCAAGACGGACGAAGAGTGCAAAGCACTGCTCGCCGGCTTCAAATTCCCCTTCAAGAACTGAGGTGACCTGTGGCTAAAGTAGCTTTGATCGAGCGCGAGCTCAAGCGAGAAAAACTGGTCGCCAAGTACGCGAAGAAACACGCGGAACTCAAGGCCATCGCCAGCGACATGAAGCGCAGCGATGAAGAGCGTGCAGCCGCCCGTCTGGGCCTGCAGAAGCTCCCGCGCAACGCCAACCCGACCCGTCAGCGCAACCGCTGTGCCATCACCGGTCGTCCGCGTGGCACGTTCCGCCAGTTCGGTCTGGCCCGCGCCAAGATCCGTGAGATGGCTTTCGCCGGTGACATCCCTGGTGTCACCAAGGCCAGCTGGTAAGCAGGAGATTAGAGATGAGCATGAGTGATCCCATCGCCGACCTGCTGACGCGTATCCGTAACGCGCAGATGGTGGCCAAGACCTCGGTGTCGGTGCCTTCTTCCAAGGTGAAGGTTGCCATCGCCCAGGTGCTGAAGGACGAGGGCTACATCGACGGCTTCCAGGTGAAGACCGAAGGTGGCAAGTCCGAGCTGGAAATTGCCCTGAAGTACTACGCCGGTCGCCCGGTGATCGAGCGTATCGAGCGCGTGAGCCGTCCCGGCCTGCGCGTGTACAAGGGCCGTGACGCCATTCCCCAGGTCCAGAACGGTCTGGGCGTGGCCATCGTGACGACCCCCAAGGGCGTCATGACCGATCGCAAGGCGCGCGCCACCGGTGTCGGCGGCGAAGTGCTGTGCTACGTGGCCTAAGGCATTGAGGAGAACACTGAAATGTCGCGCGTAGGAAAAATGCCTGTTGCCATCCCGACCGGGGTGGATGTGTCGATCAAGGCCGACCAGATCAGCGTCAAGGGTGCCGGTGGCACGCTGTCGCTGGCCCAGTCCGCTCTGGTCAAGATCAGCAACGAGGGTGGCAAGCTGAGCTTCGCCCCCGTGAATGACTCCCGTGAAGCCAATGCCATGAGCGGCACCATGCGTCAGCTGGTGAACAACATGGTGGTCGGCGTCAGCAAGGGCTTCGAGAAGAAGCTGAGCCTGATCGGCGTGGGCTACAAGGCCCAGGCCGCCGGCGCCAAGCTCAACCTGGCCGTGGGTTACTCCCACCCGGTGAACATCGAGATGCCCGCTGGCATCACGGTGGCTACCCCGGCCCCGACCGAAATCGTGATCAAGGGTGCCGATCGCCAGCGCGTCGGCCAGATCGCCGCGGAAATCCGTGCGGTCCGTCCTCCCGAGCCTTACAAGGGCAAGGGCATCCGTTATTCGGATGAGACGGTCACGATCAAAGAGACCAAGAAGAAGTAAGGAGCTGCATCATGTTGACCAAAAAAGAGCAGCGTCTTCGCCGTGCACGTCAGACCCGTGTGCGTATCGCCCAGCAGGGTGTGGCCCGTCTGACCGTGAACCGCACCAATCTGCACATCTACGCCAGCGTGATCTCGGGCGACGGCGCCCAGGTTCTGGCCAGTGCTTCCACGGCCGAGGCCGAAGTGCGCAAGTCGCTGGGCGGCTCGGGCAAGGGCGGCAATGCCGCTGCGGCCCAGCTGATCGGCAAACGCATCGCCGAGAAGGCCAAGGCCGCCGGCGTCGAGAAGGTGGCCTTCGACCGCGCAGGCTTCGCATACCACGGCCGTGTCAAGGCGCTGGCCGATGCCGCCCGTGAAGCGGGCTTGCAGTTCTAAGCAGATCGGAATCCAAAATGGCTAAAGTTCAAGCAAAGATGCAGGGCAAAGGGGCCGAGGGTCCTGAAGACGGCCTGCGCGAGAAGATGATCGCGGTCAACCGCGTGACCAAGGTGGTCAAGGGTGGCCGTATCCTGGGTTTCGCCGCGCTGACCGTGGTGGGTGATGGCGACGGCCGCGTCGGCATGGGCAAGGGCAAATCCAAGGAAGTGCCGGCTGCCGTGCAGAAGGCCATGGAAGAGGCCCGTCGCAACATGCTCAAGGTGACGCTCAAGAACGGCACGCTGCATCACAAGGTGATGGGTCGCCACGGTGCCTCCTCCGTGATGATGGCACCCGCTCCCAAGGGTACCGGCATCATCGCCGGTGGCCCGATGCGCGCCATCTTCGAAGTCATGGGCATCACCGACATCGTGGCCAAGAGCCACGGTTCGACCAACCCCTACAACATGGTTCG
>CAMLNH010000182.1 GCA_946481355.1 uncultured Curvibacter sp. | reverse complement strand
ACCCGCGGCGTCGTGATGCTGCGCGCCGACTGGACGCGGCGCGACCCGGCCATCACCACGGCCCTGGGCCAGCTGGGCCGCAGCGGGGTGCCGGTGTATGTGTTCTATCGTGCAGGCCGTGCACCCCTGGTGCTCTCGGAGGTGCTGAGCACCGGTGAAGTACGGCAGGCCCTGAATTCCATCTGACCAGGAGAACGCCATGCTCAAACGACTGCTTGCCCCCCTCATCGTCGGCGCCACGTTGCTGGCCGGCGCCCAGGCCGCCACCGTGGGCCAGACCGCCCCGGATTTCACGCTCAAGGACGTGAACGGCAAGACCGTGCGCCTGAGCGACTACCGCGGCCGCCACGTGGTGCTCGAGTGGAACAACCCGGGCTGCCCCTTTGTGCAGAAGCACTACGACAGCGGCAATATGCAGACCCTGCAGAAGGAGGCGGCAGCAAAGAACGTGGTCTGGCTGGCGATCAATTCCACCGAAGCCTCGCATGGCGACTACCTGAACCCGGCCCAGCTGGCCCGCTGGATGAATGCGCAGAAGGCCGCGCCCGCGGCCACCCTGATGGACGAGGACGGCGCCGCCGGTCGCGCCTACGCCGCGCGCGTCACGCCGCACATGTACATCGTCGATCCGCAGGGCAAGCTCATCTATGCCGGCGGCATCGACAGCATCCCCTCGGGGCGTGTCGAAGACATCAAGACCGCCACCAACTACGTGCGCACCAGCCTGGGTGAGGCACTGGCCGGCAAGTCCCTGAGCCAGCCCACCACGCGCCCCTACGGCTGCACCATCAAGTACCGCTGATGCGCCGGCGCGAGACCCTGGGCCTGGCACTGGCCGGCCTGCTCCCGGGCGCGGCCGGGGCCGCGCTGCCCCTGGGCCAGCCCGCGCCCGACCTCTCGGGCACCGATATCCTGGGGCACACGGTGCGGCTGGCCGATTTCCGCGGCCGCCATGTGGTGCTGGAGTGGACCAACCCGGGCTGCCCCTTTGTGCAGAAGCATTACCGCAGCGGCAACCTCCAGGGTCTGCAAGCCGAGGCCCGCCGCCTGGGCGTGGTCTGGATCACGGTGAACTCCACGGCCGACGGCAGCGCCGACTTCCTCACGCCGGCGCAGATGGCGCGCTGGCTGGCCGAACAGAAGGCCGCGCCCGCCCATGTGCTGATGGACGAGGACGGCGTGCTGGGCCGGGCCTTCGGTGCCCGCACGGCCCTGCATTTCTTCCTGCTCAATCCCAGCGCCCAGCTGATCTATGCCGGCGGCATCGACAACATCCCCAGCCACAAGGTCGAGGACATCCCGCGCGCCACCAACTACCTGCGCCAGGGCCTGGCCGAGGCCCTGGCCGGCAAACCCCTGAGCGTGCCCGCGAGCCGGCCCTACGGCTGCGCCATCACCTACCGCTGAGAAGGGCCGGGCGCCGTGGTGCAGAATCACCGTCTGGCTACCCCTAACGAGATCATGAGCGAGACACCCCCCAGCGCAGGCGCCGAAGGCGGCGAAGGCATCTACGTCCCCTACGAGGAATTTCGCACCGGCCTGCCGGCCGGGCGTTTCCGCGTCATCGTCAACCCGGACCGCGCGCGCAAATACGTCAAGCACCGTCTGCTGCTGACCGCACTGATCCTGCCCATCATCGGCACCGGCATCGGCATGGCCTTCTACGGCTACCGCTGGCTGGGCCTGGGCCTGGTGATCGTCGGTGTGCTGGCGCACCGCCTGGTCGCGTACCAGGCCCCAAAGATCCTGCTGCACATGGTCACGCATGATCCCAAGATCTACCACGAGGCCCTGGACTTCGAGATCCTCGAAGTGCGTCTGGCGCGTTGAGGCCCGCGGCGCGGGCGTCGCCCCGCGCCTGCGACAATCGGGGGCTATGAGCTACGCCCCCTTGCAGAACGACACCTTCCTGCGCGCCTGCCTGCGCCAGGCCACCGACTACACCCCGCTGTGGCTGATGCGCCAGGCCGGGCGCTACCTGCCCGAGTACTGCGCCACGCGCGCGAAAGCCGGCAGCTTCATGGGCCTGGCCACCCATGTGGACTACGCCACCGAGGTCACACTGCAGCCCCTGGCGCGTTACCCGCTGGACGCGGCCATCCTCTTCTCCGACATCCTCACCGTGCCCGACGCCATGGGCCTGGGCCTGTCCTTCGCGCAGGGCGAGGGGCCGCGCTTTGCCACCCCGGTGCGCGACGAGGCTGCCGTGGCCAGACTCGAAGTACCCGACCTGGACAAGCTGCGCTACGTCTTCGACGCCGTCACCTCCATCCGCAAGGCCTTGAACGGCCGCGTGCCCCTGATCGGCTTCTCGGGCAGCCCCTGGACCCTGGCCTGCTATATGGTCGAAGGTGCGGGCTCGGACGACTACCGCCTGGTCAAGAGCATGCTCTACAGCCGCCCCGACCTCATGCACCGCATCCTGCAGGTCAATGCCGAGGCCGTGGCCGCGTACCTGAACGCGCAGATCGACGCCGGCGCCCAGGCCGTGATGGTCTTTGACTCCTGGGGCGGCGTGCTGGCCGACGGCGCCTTCCAGGCATTCAGCCTGGCCTACACAGCCCGGGTGCTGGCGCAACTCAAGCGCACGGGCGTGGACGGCCAGATCGTGCCGCGCATCGTCTTCACCAAGGGCGGTGGTCTCTGGCTGGAGCAGATGGGCGCGCTGGACTGCGAGGTGCTGGGCCTGGACTGGACCATGAACCTGGGCAGGGCACGCGCCCAGGTGGGTGACCGCAAGGCCCTGCAGGGCAATATCGATCCCAATGTGCTGTTTGCGCCGCCCGCGGCCATCGAGACCGAGGCGAAGAAGGTGCTGGAGAGCTTTGGGCGTCCGCACACGGACCGCACGACCAGCGGCCCCACGCACATCTTCAATCTGGGCCATGGCATCAGCCAGTACACCCCGCCCGACCATGTGTCAGCCCTGGTCGAAGCCGTCCATGCGCACTCGCGCCGCATGCGGCTCTGAGCTCTGTCAAGACCCGTACCACGACCGCTGCTCATGGTTTCCCCCTATTCCTGCGTTTGTCCTGGACAGCCCTAAAACGGGCTCAGTGCAGACTCACTTATGCACAAAATCCGTGCTGCGGTGCGCCATGACATACCTGCCGGGGTCTGTGTTGCTACAAAACCAGTAGCTAGTGTAAGTTGTTGATTTATATGAGATTAACGCTTTGCCATTTTCGCGGGCATTTTGTCGAAAGCCTTGATTTTCAAGGCCTCAGCGCAGATCGTGACAAGCTTTCAACAAAGTTATCCACAGATTTTCTGGATCACGGACAAAGTCATTTCATATCAAGCACTTAGAGAAAACTTCGCAGAAACTTTTGAAGATCCGGTTTCAGTTTTCCGACAGGCATGTCATATCCGCTCCCCATCCTGGTTCAGACCCCGGCGCATAGCCAGGTCGGCGGCCCGCTGAGTTGGCTGAGCGAGCAGACACTTGCACCCGGCACGCTGGTGCGTGTACCCCTGGGCAAGCGTGAGACCCTGGGCATCGTCTGGCCGGTCGCAACGCCGCCCGTGCCTGTGCCCGAACCCGTGCGTTTGCGCCCCATCACGGACGCGCTCACCGCCCTGACCCCGCTGACACCGGCCTGGTGCCAGCTGGTGGACTTCGCGGCCAGCTACTACCAGCGCGCCGCTGGCGAAGTGGCACTGGCCGCCCTGCCGCCGCAGCTGCGCGAGCTGGGCAGCGAACAGCTCGCCCGCCGCCTCAAGCGCAAGACGGCCGCGCCTGCACCCTCGGCGACCGAACAGGTGCCCAGGCTCACGCCCGAGCAGCAGGCCGTGATGGCGCAGATCGAAGCCCAGGCAGGCCCCTTCCTGCTCTTCGGCGCCACGGGCAGCGGCAAGACCGAGGTCTATCTGCGTTGTGTGCAACAGCTGCTGGAACGCGAGCCCGAAGCCCAGGCGCTCGTGATGGTGCCCGAGATCAACCTCACGCCCCAGCTGGAGGCACGCTTCTCGGCCCGCTTCGGCACCGAAGCCGTGGTCTCGTTGCACAGCGGCATGACGAATCCGCAGCGCCTCAAGAGCTGGCTGGCCGCGCACAGCGGCGCGGCGCGCATCGTGCTGGGCACGCGCATGGCGGTGTTCGCGTCCATGCCCGCGCTGAAGCTGATCGTCGTCGACGAAGAGCACGACCCCAGCTACAAACAGCAGGAAGGCGCGCGCTACTCGGCGCGCGATCTCGCGGTCTACCGCGGCAAGCTGGAAAACGCCAAGGTCATCCTCGGCTCGGCCACGCCCTCGCTGGAGAGCTGGCACCACAGCCGCCCGGCCGCCGAGGGCGGGCGCTATGTGCGGCTGGCCATGCCCAGCCGCGTGGGCGATGGTGGCAGCCTGCCGCTGGTGCGCCGCGTGGACATGAACCACCAGCCCAAGGGCGCGGTGTTCTCGCCGCCCTTGCTGCAGGCCATCACCGAGCGCATCGCGCGTGGCGAACAGTGCATGGTCTTCCTCAACCGGCGCGGCTATGCGCCGGTGCTGCACTGCCATGAATGCGACTGGAAGAGCGAGTGCCCGCACTGTAGCGCCTACCGTGTCTTCCACAAGATCGACCGCACGCTGCGCTGTCACCACTGCGGCTACACCGAGCGCGTGCCGCGCGCCTGCCCGGGCTGCGGCAGCCCCGACATCCGTCCCATGGGTCGCGGCACCGAAAAGCTCGAGGAACATCTGGCCGAGCTGCTGGCCGAGGTGCGCCGCCCCGACGGCAACGCCGTGCGCATCGCGCGCATCGACGCCGACACCACCAAGCTCAAGGGTGAGCTCGAAACCCAGCTGGCCCAGGTGCACAGCGGTGAGGTGGACGTGCTGGTCGGCACGCAGATGATCGCCAAGGGCCACGACTTCCGCCGCATCACCCTGGTGGCCGCGGCCAACCCCGACAGCGCGCTGTTCTCCAGCGACTTCCGCGCGCCCGAGCGCCTGTTCAGCCTGCTCATGCAGGCCGCGGGCCGTGCCGGGCGCGATGCCGGCATCAGCGCCCAGAGCGAGATGTGGGTGCAGACCCAGCACCCCACGCACCCGCTCTACGCCAACCTCAAGCAGCACGACTACCCGGGCTTCGCAGCACAGCAACTGCAAGAGCGTGAGCAGGCCGGCCTGCCCCCCTACAGCTTCCAGGCCCTGGTCCGTGCCGAAGCACGCACGCAGGAAACAGCCCAGGCCTTCCTCAACGCGGCCAGCACTTTCGGCACCGAGGCCGCAGCCGCACTCCATGTCACGCTCTACCCCGCCGTGCCCATGAGCGTGCAGCGCGTGGCGAATGTGGAGCGCGCGCAGATGCTGATCGAGAGCCCCTCACGCGCCGCGCTGCAGCGCTTCCTCGCGGACTGGCACGACACCCTGCACACCGTGCGGCAGGGCCCCGAGGGCAAGGGCCTGATCCGCTGGGCGGTGGACGTGGATCCGCTGGCGATCTGAGCCGACGCTCAGGGCCGGATCTTGGCGTTGCGCACCTGGGGTGCCGCGAGCGCGGCGATCTTGCGGATGCCCTCGCGGAACATGGTCGCCATGTCTTCGCCGTGCTGCATGGCCTGTTCGTACGTCTCGAAGACGTGCTTGGGATCGGCGAGGATCTGGTCTTCGGTGTTCTTCCTCGCATCCACACCGTAATAGATGGTGGTATCGTAGAACGAGTCTTCCGTACGCCGATCCACCAGGCTGAAGGTGACGTTGAAACGCGGGGCGTAAGTGGTCGTGGAGCGCGCCGACACCACGCCGACCTCGTCAATATGGGTCACCAGCACCAGATTCGAACTGCTCTTGAGCTGCGCAAACTC
>CAMLNH010000181.1 GCA_946481355.1 uncultured Curvibacter sp. | reverse complement strand
TCAGCGAGCTCGAACACCTGGCGCTGACCAGCGAGCTGGTCGGCGTGATCGGCCGGCTCGTGCACGCTCTGCAGCGCGAGCGTGGCATCTCCAATGTCTACCTCGCCTCGCGCGGTGCACGCTTCGGCG
Source organism: uncultured Curvibacter sp. (assembly GCA_946481355.1). Next base: position 5,744 of record CAMLNH010000181.1, on the reverse strand, counting down.
ATGCGCTGCCCCAGCAGGTGGCCGAGTGCGAAGCCGTGCAGGCCCAGGTGCTGACACGCCTGGAGGCGCTGGACACCGATGCGCGCCGCGTGCGCAACGGTGCGCGCCTGTTCAGCCGCATCGCCTTTGTGCTGCATGCGCTCGAAGGCCTGCCGGCGCTGAGACGACGCATCACCTCCCAGAGCGTGCCCGCCGAGGAAGCCACGGCCACCTACACGCGCCTGATCGCCGGCCTGCTCAACGTGGTCTTCGAAGCCGCCGACAGCGCCACCGACCCCAAGATCTCGCGCGCCCTGGTGGCGCTCTTCCACTTCCTGCAGGGCAAGGAATACGCGGGCCAGGAACGCGCCTTCGGCGGCGCAGCCTACGCCTCGGGCCAGATCGACGCCGCGCACCGCCAGCAGTGGCAGCACCTGATTGAGGCACAGGAGGCCTGCCTGCAGGTCTTCACCGATTTCTCCGACGAGGCCGTGCGCAGCGCCTGGCACACCGGCCAGCCTGCCGAGGCCCTGCTGGTGCAGGAGCGGTTGCGCCGCCTGGCGGCCACGGCGAACACCGGCGGCACCCTGGACCCCAACGCCAGCCAGGCCTGGTACGAGGCCTGCACCCTGCGTATCGATGCCATGAAAAGCTTCGAGGACCAGCTGGCCGCCAACCTGCGCCTGCTCTGCGACGAGCGCATCACCCAGGCCCATGCCGACCTGCGCGACCAGCAGGCCATCCTGGACGCCCTGCAGCGCCAGGCCAGCGAGGCTGGCAACGAGCCCCCGGCCCTGCTGGGCCCGCACCTGGAACGCTCCATCCTCGGCATGGTGCAGGAGCAGTCGCGCCGCCTGCAGGCCATGGGCGACGAGCTGGAGACCACACGCGCCGCACTCAACGAGCGCAAGGTGATCGAACGCGCCAAGGGCCTGCTCATGGCCTCGCGCAAGCTCAGCGAGGACGATGCGTACAAGATGCTGCGCCAGACCGCCATGAACCAGGGCCGCCGCCTGGTGGACGTGGCCAAGACCGTGCTGGCCATGTCGGACTATCTCTGAAGGCCTCCCCCGGCCTCGCACGCCTTGCGCGCGCCTGATGGTGCATTGCACAAAAGAAGTGCCTGTCTGCGCCACGCAAGTGGCCCCGAACGTTTCCGGGAACAAGCGTCAAGTCATTGATTTGAAATGACTTTCTCGCCATTCTTTGGCTTCGGCAACTGATTGGCACGCAATCTGCTTGATGCCTGACAAGTCGGGCCAAAGTCGGTCCGATCTCGTCGGATCAAGACGACCCCGGACAACGGCGTCCATTCCCATGCGGCCTCACGGCGGCACAGGAATGGGCGCCGTTTTTCTTTTGTGCCCCCACCAGCAACTGGAGTTCATCATGCAAGACCCCAAGATCGTCAACGTCGATGGTCCGAACCGCCGCACCGTCCTCAAAGGTGCAGCGGGTGCCGCCCTGACCGGTTCGGTCGCCCTGGGGCTGCCCGTTCTGGCCCAGGCCCAGAAGGCCGGGCGCCCGGAAAAGGAAAGCCTCAAGTTCGGCTTCATCAAGCTGACCGACTGCGCGCCCCTGGTCATCGCCTATGAGCGCGGCTATTTCGAGGACGAGGGCCTGAACGTCACACTCGAAGCCCAGGCCAACTGGAAGGTGCTGCTCGACCGCGTGATCGACGGCCAGCTCGACGGTGCGCACATGCTGGCGGGCCAGCCCCTGGGCGCCAGCATCGGCTTCGGCACCAAGGCCGAGGTGATCACCGCCTTCAGCATGGACCTCAACGGCAACGCCATCACCGTCTCCAACGCGGTCTGGGCCGAGATGAAGCCCCACCTGCCCATGAAGGACGGCAAGCCTGTGCACCCGATCAAGGCCGACGTGCTCAAGAAGGTGGTGGACAAGTGGAAGGCCAGCGGCAAACCCTTCAAGATGGGCATGGTCTTCCCGGTCTCCACGCACAACTACGAACTGCGCTACTGGCTGGCCGCGGGCGGTCTGAACCCCGGCTACTACACCTCCAGCGACATCACGGGCACGTCCAAGGCCGACGTGCTGCTCTCGGTCACGCCGCCACCGCAGATGCCCTCCACCATGGAGGCCGGCACCATCAACGGCTACTGCGTGGGTGAACCCTGGAACCAGCAGGCCGTGTTCAAGGGCATCGGCGTACCCGTCATCACCGACCACCAGATCTGGGAGAACAACCCCGAGAAGGTCTTCGGCGTGACGCGCGGCTGGGCCGAGAAGAACCCCAACACCCACATCGCCGTGCTCAAGGCCATGATCCGCGCCTGCATGTGGCTGGATGCCAGCATGGCCAACCGCATCGAGGCCGTGAAGATCCTGTCCAAGCCCGCCTATGTCGGCGCCGACGAGGCCGTCATTGCCAACAGCATGACGGGCACCTTCGAGTTCGAGAAGGGCGACAAGCGGCCGGCGCGGGACTTCAACGTCTTCTTCCGCAACTACGCCACCTACCCCTTCTACAGCGACGCCATCTGGTACCTGACGCAGATGCGCCGCTGGGGCCAGATCACCGAAGCCAAGCCCGACAACTGGTTCATCGACACGGCCAAGAAGGTCTACCGCCCCGAGATCTACATGCAGGCCGCCAAGGCCCTGATCGCTGAGGGCAAGGCCAAGGAAACCGACTTCCCCAAGACCGACGGTTTCAAGGGCCAGCAGACCGGCTTCATCGACGGCGTCGTCTACGACGGCCGCAAGCCCAACGACTACCTCGCCAAGTTCCCCATCGGCCTCAAGGCCAAGGACAAGGTCTGAACCAGACCTGACGGAGATCGACCATGCAAGCCCTGCTGAAAAAATTCGCCACCCCCGATCCACGCGCGCTGATGATGTCCGTGGGCATCCCCGTGATCGCCTTTGCGCTCTTCCTCGTGCTGTGGTCGGTCGTTGCCTCCCGCATCCAGACCAGCCTGGGCGCAGTCCCCGGGCCGGTCGCGGTGCTGGAGCAGGCGCAGGGCCTGTGGGAAGGGCATCTGGCCGAGCGTGAACGCGCTACCGCCTTCTACGAGCGGCAGGAGAAGCGCAACGCCGAGCGCCTGGCTGAAGATCCGTCCTACGAGCCGCGCAGCTTCAAGTACACCGGCAAGGCCACCTATCTGGACCAGATCCGCACCAGCCTGGTCACGGTGTTCACCGGCTTTCTGATCGGCACACTCGTCGCCGTGCCCCTGGGCATCCTGGCCGGCGCGTCGAAGGTGGTGCAGGCAGCCATCAACCCCCTGGTGCAGATCTTCCGGCCGGTCTCGCCGCTGGCCTGGCTGCCCATCGTCACCCTGGTGGTCAGCGCGCTGTACGTGACGACCGGCCAGCCCATGTTCGAGAAAAGTTTCCTGATCTCGGCCATCACGGTGACGCTGTGTTCACTCTGGCCCACGCTGATCAACACCGCCATCGGCGTGACCTCGGTCGACAAGGACCTGGTCAATGTCGGGCGTGTGCTGCAGCTGCCGCTGGGCACGCGCGTGCGCAAGATCATCCTGCCCTCGGCCCTGCCCTTCATCTTCACCGGCATGCGCCTGTCGCTGGGCGTGGGCTGGATGGTGCTGATCGCCGCCGAGATGCTGGCGCAGAACCCGGGCCTGGGCAAGTTCGTCTGGGACGAGTTCCAGAACGGCAGCTCCGACTCCCTGGGTCGCATCATGGTGGCGGTGTTCACCATCGGCATCATCGGTTTCATCCTCGACCGCCTGATGCAGATGCTGCAACAGCTCGTGAGCCGCAACTGAACCCGCCAACAAGGAACGAGTCATGAACGCGGTACTCCAGCGCCCGGCGACCTCCAGCGCGCCGTCCTCCCCGTCCACACCGCCCCTCTCGGCCGTACAGCCCCCCGCCGCACTGGAACTGCGTGGCGTCTCCAAGGGCTTCGGCAGCGGCGCCGCCCGCACCCAGGTGCTGGGCGACATCCAACTGCGCATCGAGCCCGGTGAGTTCGTCGCCATTGTCGGTTTCTCGGGCAGCGGCAAGACCACGCTTGTGAACCTGCTGGCAGGCCTGGCCACGCCGGACCAGGGCGAGGTGCTCAAGCTCGGTGCGCCCGTCACCGGCCCCGGCCCCGACCGCGGCATCGTCTTCCAGAGCTATTCGCTCATGCCCTGGCTCAGCGTGCACGAGAACGTGGCACTGGCCGTGGACCGCGTGGCGGCCGACCAGTCGGCGGCCGAGCGCGACGCGCTCGTCAGGCGCTACGTTGCCATGGTCGGCCTGTCCGCCGCCATGGACAAGAAGCCGGCCCAGCTCTCGGGCGGCATGCGCCAGCGCGTCAGCGTGGCACGCGCCCTGGCCACCGACCCCGATGTGCTGCTGCTCGACGAACCGCTGTCGGCACTGGACGCGCTCACGCGCGCGCAGCTGCAGGACGAGATCACCCGCATCTGGGACGAGGACCGCAAGACGGTGCTGCTGATCACCAACGACGTGGACGAAGCCCTCTATCTGGCTGACCGCGTCATCCCCCTGACCATCCCCGGCAAGGACGGCCGCGGCGCCACGCTGGGCCAGGAATTCCGGGTGGATCTGCCACGCCCGCGCGACCGCGGCGCGCTCAACCATGACAAGCGTTACCAGCAGCTGCGTGCCGAGGTCACCCAGACCCTGCTGCACATGGCGCATGCGCACCAGGACAGGACCGCCGGCAAGGTGATCCAGCTGCCGGTCATGAAGCCGCGCGACGTGCGGGCCGGTCGCAGCCCGACCCTGGCCTCGCGACTGGGCATGCGCCACGCCGAACTGGCAGAGCGCATCGAAGCCGAAGCGATGGCGGCGACCGCCGGTCCCAGCCTGCGACCCGAGAATGCACCGCCCCAGTCCCAGCGCAGCGGCGACGAGCGCTACGTGGAGTTCTCCAACATCGTCAAGGTCTACCCCACGCCCAAGGGGCCGCAGACCGTGGTCGACGGCTTCGACCTGCGCATGGCCAAGGGTGAGTTCATCTCGCTGATCGGCCACTCGGGTTGCGGCAAGAGCACCGTGCTGTCCATGATCGCCGGTCTCACCGATGTGACCGAGGGCGTGATCGTGCTCGGCGGACGCGAAATCAAGGATGCCGGGCCGGACCGCGGCCTCGTCTTCCAGGCGCCCAGCCTCGTGCCCTGGCTCACGGCCTACGACAACGTGATGCTCGGCGTGGCGCGTGTCTTCCCCCATGTGTCCGAGGCCGAGCGCGGCGACGCCGTGAGCTACTACCTGCAGCGTGTGGGCCTGGCCGATGCCATGCACAAGCGGGCCAGCGAGCTGTCCAACGGCATGAAGCAGCGCGTGGGCATCGCCCGTGCCTTCGCCCTGCAACCCAAGCTGCTGCTGCTCGACGAGCCCTTCGGCATGCTGGACGCACTCACCCGCTGGGAACTGCAGGAAGTGCTGATGGAAGTCTGGTCGCGCGACCGCGTCACGGCCATCATGGTCACGCACGACGTGGACGAGGCCATTCTGCTGGCCGACCGTGTGGTGATGATGAGCAACGGCCCGCGCGCCAAGATCGGCAAGATCATGGACGTCCCGCTGGAGCGCCCGCGCACCCGGGACGCCCTGCTCAGCCACCCGCGCTACTACGAGCTGCGCGAAGAGCTGATCGGCTTCCTCGAAGCCTGCGGCCACCAGCACTGATCCCCTGCCGCCCGGCACCGGGCGGCTCCCTCACCTTGCCGGCGGCGCCTCGCTGCCCGTGCCCTGCCGGACAACCGCTCGTCCGGCTTTCCATGACACCGCACCAGCAATGCACGCACCCATGGTGCAGT
>CAMLNH010000180.1 GCA_946481355.1 uncultured Curvibacter sp. | reverse complement strand
GCCAGGGCCTTGATCGCCACCTGACGACCGATCTTGGGATCACGTCCGAGATAGACCACGCCCATGGCGCCCTTGCCCAGCTCCTTCTCCACCTCGTAGCGGCCCAGCATGGGCTTGGCCACGCCGGGCCGGTCGAGCACCAGGGTGCTGTCGTTGCCACGCGAACTGCCCCCGAGGATGACCGTCTCGGCCATGGCCTTGTTCTGCGCCAGGCGTTCCTCCAGGTCGCGGAACTTGCGGTTGTAGTCGGCGATGTAGCGGAAGACCGACTCGGCCTTGTTGAACTGGCGCTTGCGCTCGAAATCCAGGCCGAGGTTGTACATGAGTTCCATGAGCGCGTCGTCCATGGGCACCTTGCGAAACTTCTCGAAAGCCATGTCCAGCGCGCCCTGGCCCTGGAAGGCCAGGCCCAGCATGCGGTTGCTCTCGGCCGAGTCGGCTTCGGACTTCTCCTTGCGCTCCTCGGTCACGAGGAAACGCTTGGTCGTCAGCAGCAGGTGACCCAGCAGCAGCAGCGTGACCGGCAACATCAGCGGCAGCCACAGGGCCTGCGTGCTCATGAGCAGGAAGTGGGCACCGATCAGGAGCACGAAGAGCGCGCCCGTCACCATCGCACCCATGGCTGCACGCAGACGCGGCAGGGCCAGGATCAGGTACAGCGCCACCAGCGCGAAAACACTCAGCTGCGCCAGGCCCACCCAGGCGGGGGAGACGAAGAAGTGGCCCTGCAGGATGCTGGAAACCGTGTGCGCCATTGTCACCACGGCAGGCATGCTGGGCGAGACGGGTGTAACCTGCAGCGTGCCAACCCCCGCGGCCGAGGCGCCAATCAGCACCACCTTGTCGCGGTACTTGGCTGCGGGGATCTTGCCGCTGAGCACGTCGTAGAAGGAATCCACCGCAAAAGCCGGCTTGCCCTGGCTGTCAGGATAGAAATAGGTCTGCATGCGCAGCGAGTTGTCGGTGATGATGCGCGTCCTGCCCAGTTGCACGCCCTCATCGGGCAGCACACGGATATCGCCCACGCCGAGATTGAGGCTGCGCGCAGCCAGCATCAGCGACAGCGAGGGATAGAGTTCGCCGTGATAGTCCATGGCCAGCGGCTCGCTGCGCACCGCGCCGTCGACATCGCGCGAGGAATTCAGGTGGCCCAGAGCCAGGGCCTGGCTGCCCAGCACGGGAATGGGCATGAGCACCCCCTGCGACAGGTCCGGCTGCAACCCGGCACCGGCCTGTACGCCGGTCAGACGGTTGCGTTGCACGAAGTCCGGCAGCGGCTGGTCAGGCTTGCCCTGGGGCTCGCCGGGCTCGAAATACAACGACAGCAGCACGTTGTGCGCACGCTCCAGGCTGTCGGCGAGCTTGCGGTCGTTGTCCAGGTTGCGGGTCGCCTCGGCCAACAGCGCGTCCAGGTTCTCCAGCTCGGCGGCTCGACCACCACGGCGCAGGCCCGACTCTTCCACCCAGGCCGTGACCTTGCGGATGTAGTCCAGTCCTGGGTCCACCTGGGGTTCCGAGAACAGCACGGTATGACCGATCACCTTGGCCTGGCCGCCGGCCAGCAGGTCGATCATGCGCGCGTGGATCTCGCGCGGCCAGGGCCAGCGCCCGAGGTTGGCGATGCTGGTGTCGTCGATGGCGATGATGGCGATCTTGTCGCTGGGCGTGCGCGAGGTGGCCCGCACCCCCAGGTCGTAGGCCTTGCGCTCCAGGCTCTGCATCAGATCGCTGCCCGACAGCAGCAGGAGCACCACGGCCACCAGCAGGCCCACCAGCCAGTCTTTTTGCCAAAACGCGGGTCGTTTCATCGTCATCCTCAGGTCGGGGCCACCGGTGCGGCGGCAGGCAATCGGGGCAGTCTAATCCAGACCGGTGCAACTGCCCAGCACAGGCACACGGAATGCGAGAATTCCCGCCACACTTCCGATACCCCCCATGGCCCACTACCTGATCGGCGATGTGCAGGGCTGCAACGACGCACTGCAACGCCTGCTCGACACCCTGGCCTTTTCCCCCAGCCGCGACACGCTCTGGCTGCTGGGCGACCTGGTCAACCGCGGCCCGGACTCGGCCGGTGTGCTGCGCCGCCTCATGGGCTATGGCGACGCGGCGCACTGCCTGCTCGGCAACCACGACCTGCACCTGCTGGCCGTGGCCCATGGCGTGCGCCCGCCCCACCGCAGCGACACCGTGGCCGACATCCTGCACGCCCCCGACCGCGCCGCCCTGCTGGACTGGCTGCGCCACCAGTCACTCGCCTTGCGCCACACGCACGCGGGCGAGGAGATCCTGATGGTGCACGCCGGCGTACTGCCGTCCTGGGATGCTTCAAAAACGATAGCGCTGGCCGCGGAGCTGGAAGCCGTGCTGCGCGGCCCCGACCTGCCCGGCTTTCTGCAGCGCATGTACGGCAACGAACCCGCGGCCTGGCACGAGGGCCTGCAAGGTGATGCCCGGCTGCGCATCATCGTCAACGCGCTCACGCGTCTGCGCTTCTGCACGGACGACGGGATCATGGAATTCGCCACCAAGGAGAGCGCGGGTGCTGCGCCGCCGGGCTACCGGCCCTGGTTCGAGGTGCCAGGCCGGCGCACGGCCGACGTCACCGTGGCCTTCGGACACTGGTCCACGCTGGGCCGGCTGGTGCGCAACGATGTGCTGGCGCTGGACACGGGCTGCGTCTGGGGTGGCTGCCTCACGGCACTGCGCCTGGTGGGCCCGGGCGCGCATGAACGCATAGCGGTGAAGTGCGAGGCGGCACAAACGCCGGGCACGCCCTGAAACAGCAAGGGCCCCGACGGGCCCTTTTTCTTACTCGGACTTGAACAGCGCCGCGACCTTGCGCTTGGGCTTGATATTGGCCGAGATCACACGACCGGCCGGCTTGGCCACCGCTTCCCAGGGCGCGGGCTCGGCCACTTCCGCCGGGGCTTCGTAGGGCTGGTTGAAGAAAGGATCCGCCGGCTTGGCCGGCACGGGACGCGGCATCTCGCGCGGGGCGGAACGACGCTCGCGACGTTCGCCACCGCGCTCCTCGTTCTGTTCGTAGAGGCGCCGGCCTTCGTTGAAGCGGCCCTGGCGGCGGATGTCGGGCTTGTCCTCGTCGTACTCGACGGCCTCGATCTCGATCTTGGTCTTGATCAGCTTCTCGATGTCGGCCACCAGGCGCGTGTCCTTGGGGGCCACAAAGCTCACGGCCAGGCCCGAGGCGCCGGCGCGGCCGGTGCGGCCGATGCGGTGCACATAGTCTTCGGCGTTGAAGGGAATGTCGAAGTTGAACACCGCGGGCACGTCCTTGATGTCCAGGCCGCGCGCGGCCACGTCGGTACAGACCAGCAAATCGACCTCGCCCTTCTTGAAGGCATCGAGCGCCTTGAGGCGCTCGTCCTGGCTCTTGTCGCCATGCAGGGCCGTGGTCTTGAGGCCTTCGCGCTCCAGCGAACGCGCCAGCCGAGCACAGCCCAGCTTGCTGTTGACGAAGACAAAGGCCTGCTTCATGCCGCGCTGGCGCAGGATCTGGTGCAGGGCATGGCGCTTGTCATCGTCACCCACGCTGTAGAAATGCTGCTCCACGGTCGACGCCGTGGCGTTGGAGCGCGCGACCTCGATGGTCACCGGGTCCTGCAGGTAGCTGCTGGCCAGGCGCTTGATCTCGGGCGAGAAGGTGGCGCTGAACAAGAGGGTCGTACGCTGCTTGGGCAGATAGCTCAGGATGCGCTGCAGATCGGGCAGGAAGCCGATGTCCAGCATGCGGTCGGCTTCGTCGAGCACCACGTACTCGACCTGGTTGAGCACGGCGTTCTTGGCCTCGATGTGGTCCAGCAGACGGCCGGGCGTGGCCACCAGCACCTCGACGCCCTTCTTGAGCTCGGCGGTCTGCGGCTTCATGTCCATGCCGCCGAACACCACCGCACTGCGCAGATTGGTGTACTTGGCATACATCTTGACCTGTTGGGCGACCTGGTCGGCCAGTTCGCGCGTGGGCAGCAGCACCAGGGCGCGCACGGGATGGCGCGCAGGCGAGGTGGAGGCGTTTTCGTGTTTCAGCAGACGCTGCAGCAGCGGCAGGGAGAAGGCGGCGGTCTTGCCGGTGCCGGTCTGGGCCGCGCCCATCACATCCTTGCCCGTGAGCACCACGGGGATGGCCTGGGCCTGGATGGGGGTCATGAACTCGTAGCCCATGTCGGCCACGGCGCGCCGCAGGGGCTCGGCGAGGGTCAGATCGGCATAACGCTGGGGCAGGGCTTCGGGGGAATCAGAACTCATCAGGTCTTCGGTAGTGGGCCGTCGACGCGACGGCTGCGCAGGGGGCCCGGGCGCCAGACCCGGACGGCGGATTGCTCAAATTTTGGGCAGGCCCGTATTATCCCTGATATCCCGGCCCCAGGCCGACGGCCCGCTACAGTGCCGGGCTATGCCCGACACCCTGCTCAGCCCGGCCCAGACTGCGGCCCGCCTGCCCTACCCCGACCTGGCGCGAGAGATCGCCACCCTGCTGGCCGATCCCAACGTGCAGGTGCCCCCGCGCATGGTCCAGCCCCTGCCCGGTAGCGGCAGCCTCTTCGTGATGCCCGCGCTCGATGGGCGCCTGGCCATCACCAAGCTCATCAGCTACACCCCGGCCAATGCCGGCACGGGCCGGCCAGCGATCCAGGGTGATGTGGTGGTGTTCGACATCGCCACCGGTGAACGCCGCCTCGTGCTCGACGGCCCCACGGTCACGGCCCGGCGCACGGCCGCGGTCTCGCTGCTGGCCGCGCAGACCCTGGCGCCGAACCCGCAAGGCCCGCTGCTCATCGTTGGCGCCGGCGTGCAGGGCCGCTCGCACCTGGAAGCCTTTGCAGCCGGCCTGGGCCTGCGGGACGTGAAGATCGCCTCGCGCAGCGCGGCCAGTGCCCAGGCTCTGGCCGATCACGCGCGCACGCTGGGGCTGCAGGCAGAAGTGATCACCGACCCCAATGAGGCGCTGGCCGACTGCCCGCTGGTCGTCACCTGCACCCCAGCCAACGGCGTGGTGCTGCGCGCCCGGCCCCGGCCCGATGCCTTCATCGCCGCTGTCGGCGCCTTCACGCCGCGCATGGTGGAGCTGGCGCCCGAGCTCTGCCGTCACATCGCCGAGCAGGGCACGGTGGTGGTGGACACACGCGACGCGGACCACGAAGCCGGTGACCTGCTGCAGGCCGGGCTGGACGTGCCCCGGTTCGCCACCCTGCAGGACATGTTGCGTGCAAAGAAAAACCGGCCGGGATCAAGATCCGGGCCGGTTCTGTTCAAGAGCTGCGGCTGGGCCGGCTGGGATCTGGCCGCCGCGCGGCTGGCCATGCCAGTCTGACGAGGCTCAGGTCTTCGGCAGCGTCACCCCATGCTGCCCCTGGTACTTGCCGCCGCGGTCCTTGTAGCTGGTCTCGCAGACCTCGTCGCTCTCGAAGAACAGCACCTGGGCACAGCCCTCACCCGCGTAGATCTTGGCGGGCAGGGGCGTGGTGTTGCTGAATTCCAGCGTCACATAGCCTTCCCACTCGGGCTCGAAGGGCGTGACGTTGACGATGATCCCGCAGCGGGCATAGGTGCTCTTGCCCAGGCAGATGGTCAGCACGTTGCGCGGGATGCGGAAGTACTCCACCGTGCGCGCCAGCGCGAAGCTGTTGGGCGGGATGATGCAGACGTCGGCGTTGATGTCGACGAAGCTCTTCTCGTCGAAGTTCTTCGGGTCCACCACGGTGCTGTGGATGTTGGTAAAGACCTTGAACTCGCGCGCGCAGCGGATGTCGTAGCCGTAGCTGCTGGTGCCGTAGCTCACGATTTTGTGGCCGTCGGGGGCGTGGCGCACCTGGCCCGGTTCAAAAGGCTCGATCATGCCGTGCTGCTCGGCCATGCGGCGGATCCATTTGTCGCTCT
>CAMLNH010000179.1 GCA_946481355.1 uncultured Curvibacter sp. | reverse complement strand
AACGCGCCGCAGCTGCGCTTCATCGAGAAGAACTGCGTGCAGTGCGGCCTGTGCGTCAAGACCTGCCCCGAGCAGGCCCTGAGCCTGGTTCCGCAGCTGCGCCTCACCCCGCAGCGTAAGGAAGCCGTGGTCATCAACGAGATGCAGCCCTATGCCTGCGTGCGCTGTGGCAAGCCCTTCGGCACACTCAAGGCCATCGAGGCTATGCTGGGCAAGCTGGCCGGCCACGCCATGTTCCAGGGCGAGGCGCTGGAGCGTCTGAAGATGTGCGGCGACTGCCGTGTGATCGACATCTACAGCAACCCGAACGAATCGAAAATCACCGACCTCTGAAGAGACCGACACGATGAGCACGGACAAGAACACCGAGGACGCCCAGCTGGCCCAGGGCTCGCTGGATGAGGAGACCGCGCGCGCCGAGGTCTATGGCCTGCTGGCCGCGCTGTACTACGCGCCGCCCGGCGCCGAACTGCTGGAACAGCTGCGCGTGGCGGCTACCGAAGCGCCCGCCGAGGGCGGCTTCCTGGAGGAGCCCTGGCGCGGTCTGGTGGGTGCCGCACGCGACATGGACCTGGCTGCCGTGGCCGGCGAATACCACACCCTGTTTGGCGGTGTCGGCAAACCCGAGATCTACCTCTTCGGTTCCCATTACCTCAGTGGTTTCCTTAATGAAAAACCGCTGGCCCAGTTGCGCACGAATCTGGCTGCCCTGGGCTTGGCGCGCGACGAGACCCTGCCCGAGACCGAGGACCATATCGCCTATCTCTGCGAGGTCATGCGCTACCTGATCGCGGGCGACGATGTGGCCGTGGCCAACCTCACGAAGCAGCGCGAGTTCTTCGTTGATCATCTGCAGCCCTGGGTGAACCAGCTCTGCGACGTGCTTGAGGGCCATCCGCGGGCGCGTTTTTATGCGGCGCTGGCCGGCTTTACGCGTGCTTTCATGTCGGTCGAGGCGCAAGGCTTCGACATGCTGGACTGAGGTGTGTCCGTTCGCGTTGAGCTTGTCGAGGCGCTGCGAGGTTTCGACGGGCTCCGCCTGAACGGATATGCCTTCAGGAGCGGCGGGCTTCCATCGGACCGCTCGGCCCGCCCTGCGGTGCCACGGGCTCGGTCAGCAGCCAGACGCGAAAGCTCGCACCCTCGGCATCCTCTCCGAATTCGCGGCGGTTGCGGCCTTCGATGCCGCCGCCATACCGCTCCACCAGGCCCACGCTGATCCACAGGCCCAGGCCGTTGCCGTCGTTCTTGGTAGTGAAGAAGGGGCGGAACAGGCGTTCCTTGACCCGCTCGGAGAGCCCGGGGCCCGTGTCGCTGATCTCCAGCAGCACACCGGCCTTGCCGTCCTCGCGGTCGCGCGTGCGCAGGCGCAGCGTGCCGCCCTCGGGCATGACCTGGATGGCGTTGATCATGAGATTGATCACTACCTGCTGCAGCTCCTGCCGGTTGATGCCGGTGCGCACCGTGGCCCGCAGATCCCGCAGAACTTCGATGTGCGTGCGGGCCAGCAGATGGGCCACGAGCACCAGGGAGTTCTCCAGCACCTGGTTCACATCCACAGCTTCTACATAGCCGGCGTATTCGGTGGGGCGTGCGTACTGCAGCAGCTGGGTGACGATGAGGCGCATGCGTTCGACCTGCTGGTCCAGCAGCTTGAGCTCGGCTTGCACCGGTGCAGCCTGCGGCCCGAGGGTCTCGCGCATGAGGTCCAGATTGCCCTGGATCACGGCGATGGGGTTGTTGATTTCGTGCGCCACGCTGGCTGTAAGCTGGCCGATGGCCGCGAGCTTCTCGGACTTGACCAGCTGGGCCTGGGCCTGCTGCAGCGAGGCGTTGCTCTGCGCGAGCTCACGCGTGCGTGCTATCACCTTGGCGTCGAGCTCCTCGGCCCAGCGTTGCAGCGCCCGCGTCTTGTCGTCGATCACATCCAGCAGCTCGTCCAGATGACCGGCCAGCGCCCCGATTTCGTCGCGCGCGCTCACCGCGCCCACACGTGCGCCTGTGTCGCCTTCTTCCACGCGCTGCATGGTCTGGTTCATCTGCTCCACGGGGCGGAAGATGCTGCGCGCCCATCGCAGCGAGAACAGTGCGGCCAGGATCATCACCAGCACGAAGATGCCGACGATGAGCGCCAGCATGCCGTACTTGACGTAGCGGAAGGGCTGCTCCAGGTAGCCCACATAGAGCATGCCCACACGTTCTCCGCCAGCGTCGACCAACGGCTCGTAGGCCGAGACATACCAGTCGTTGACGACGAAGGCGCGGTCCAGCCAAGTCTCACCGCGGCTGAGCACGGCTTCGCGTACCGCCTGCGAGACGCGGGTGCCGATAGCGCGCTCGTCACGGAACAGGCGCACATTGGTGGTGATGCGCACGTCGTCCATGAAGAGCGTGGCGGTGCCGTGGCTGCCGAAGGGCAAAGAGCCTTCGGGGTAGACGATGCGGTTGATGTGGTCGATGAAGGGCAGGTTCTGGTTGAGCAGCACACCGCCGCGCAACAGGGCCACGATGCTGCCGTCGGCGCCGCGCACGGGCGTGGTGGCCAGCATCACCAGGGCGCGGTCCTCGACGCTGCGGTTGGTAGGCACTGCGCTGCGGGTGGCGATCAGGGGGATGTGGATGCGCGGCGCCAGATGCGGCGCCAGCGCCAGCAACTCGGCCGGCTCCAGCCGTGCCAGGCTCGCGTGGTCGGTGCTCACGCGCGCGTGGAGGGCGGCCGGTCCGCTGGCGGGGGCGTGCAGCTCGGCCGGCGGGGCGGCCGAGGGCAGCCAGCCGGCTGTGATCAGGCGCCCGTCGAGGGCATAGAGGTTGAAGAAGTCGAAACCGAGGCGGTGACGCTCGCGCATCAGCAGGGACTGCACGGCGGGCAGGTCGCGCCTGTTCAGCGCGTAGTAAAGGGCTTGCGAGGCCGCCACGGCCTGCGTGCCTGAGCCCACTTCGGACAGCACCTGCTCGAAATAGCCGCGTGCCACGGCCAGATCGCTGCGCACTTTGGTGATCAGCAACCGGTCGTAGGCGGCGTTGCCCCAGATCACCAGCGCACCCACCAGCAGCGGCAGCACCACCAGCAGCGGCAGCAAGGCCATGGCCAGCAGCTTGTTGCGGATGGAGTGCGTGAGCCAGCGCGGCGCGAGCAGGGCGCGCAGCCGGGGCCAGGGTTTCACGAAAGGGCCCATTCGGCGCAGCGCCGCTCCAGCGTACGGCGCGAGATGCCCAGCAGCTGCGCGGCCTGGGTCTTGTCGCCCTGCACCGAGTCGAGCACGGCGAGGATGTGCTGCTTTTCCAGCGTGTGCAGATCGGTGGGCTGGGCGCTGGCTGCACGGCGTTTCTTGTCCATGGCATAGAGCGCCGAAACGTTGAGCGTGCCCAGGATCAGCGAGCGTTCGATCAGGTTGCGCAGTTCGCGCACATTGCCGGGCCAGTCGTACTGCGTGAGGTAATCCATCTCGGCGGCCGTCAGCTGCAGCGGCACGGCGCCCAGCACGGGCGCGAGCTGGCTGGTGAAGTGCTGCACGAGGTCGGGGATGTCTTCCTTGTGCTCGCGCAGTGGCGGCAGGGTGAGTTCCACCACCTGAAGACGGTAGTAGAGATCCTTGCGGAAGCGTCCTTCGGCCACCTCCTGCTGCAGGTCGCGGTTGGTGGCGGCGATGATGCGCACGTTGACCGGCAGCAGCTGCTGGCTGCCCACGGGGCGGATCTGCAGGTCTTCGAGCGCGCGCAGCAGTGTGGCCTGCAGGGCCAGGGGCAGCTCGGCCACCTCGTCGAGAAACAGCGTGCCACCCTGGGCGTAGTAGAAGAGCCCGTCGCGCGCGCGCGTGGCGCCAGCGAAGGCGCCCTTGGCATGCCCGAAGAGCTCGCTCTCCATCTGCTCGGGCGAGACCGAGGCGCAGTTGACCGGCACGAAGGGGCCCTGCGCGCGCGGGCTCAAAGCATGCAGGGCACGCGCCACCAGCTCCTTGCCCGTGCCCGATTCCCCTTGCAGCAGCACCGTGCTGTTGACCGGGGCCACGCGCCGCACCGAAGCCGAGAGCTCGGCGATCTGGGCCGAGCGGCCGACCAGGCCGTTGTCGGCGAACTGGCTGCGCGAGAGTGTGTGGCGCAGCACGAAGTTCTCGCGTGCCAGCCGTGCGCTTTCATAGCAGCGCCGCACGGCATTGAGGATCTGCGGCACGCGGAAGGGCTTGAGGATGAAGTCCGAGGCGCCGGCACGCAGCGCCTCGATGGCCGTGTCCAGGTCGGCGAAGGCGGTGATCAGGATGACCTGGCCGGTATAGCCATGCTCGCGCAGATCCTTGAGCCAGGCCACGCCGTTCATGCCGGGCAGGGCGATGTCCAGGATGATGAGGTCCACATGGTGGTCGCGCAGCAGGGTGGCACCGTCTTCCGCACTGCCGGCTTCATGCACGGCCTGACAGCGCGGCCCCAGGGTCTTGACGAGGAAATTGCGCATGCCGGGCTCATCGTCGACGACGAGGATGGACCAGTAAGGCCAGCCTTCGGCCATCTTGGCGCTGTCGGCGGGATGCGGAGTCTGGGTCACGTTGTGCATGCCAAAGGTGAGGGATTCTATCGAGCGCTTCCGAGTGATTTTCTCGGGTACCGCGTGTTTCGGTCTGGGTGCAACATCAATGCATCGAGTGAATTGGGAAGCATTCTTATCTGCGCCATGACGTCTTGCGACAACTTGTCGCAGTGCTCGCGTCAGGATGTCAGGCTGCTGCACGGATGCTGCGAAGCAGCAATCACGCAAAGCCCTGTGCCACCGTGATCTGCGTGCTTTGCAGGTCTGGATGGGGTGCGAACAAATATATCAGTCACTGGTGAATTAAAGGTGCTTCCCGAGGGAAAACACGGCAAAACTTATCAGGAGATTCGCTTGCTGAATCGGTGCTGCGTTGATAAATTCGCATGAGGTTATGCATATCCATTCCTATCTCGGCAATGGAGTGAATGTCAGTCACAGGAGACCAGCATGAGTCAACAAGCCCAAGGGAAATTGTCGCGTCGCACCCTTTTCGCAGGGGCAGGCACGGTCGGTGCCGTGGCCGCGGTGGCCAGTCTGCTGCCGTCGGCTCAGCCGGTCGAACAGGCTGCCCAGGAACTCAAGCCCGCTCCCCAGAAGGGCGGCGGCTACCAGCTGACGGAACACGTCAAGCAGTACTACCAGACCACCCGCCTCTAATTCAAAGCTCTAGCTGGAGAGAGACATGTTGCTCACCAAGAAATCCCCGGGGACCGAGGCCACGGCCCGCTCGCCCTTCGTGCACAGCCTGCGCCGCGGCCTCTCACAGGCCCTGCCCACCATGGACCGTCGCGCCTTCCTGCGCCGTTCGGGCCTGGGCCTGGGTGTCGGCCTGGCCGCATCGCAACTGACGCTCGTCAAGAAGGCCCGCGCCGCCAGCAAGGTGGCCGTGGGTGACGGCAAGATCGAAGTCAAGCGCACCGTCTGCACCCACTGCTCGGTGGGCTGCGCCATCGACGCGGTGGTGGAAAACGGCGTGTGGACGCGCCAGGAGCCGGTGTTCGATTCGCCGATCAACCTCGGTGCACATTGCGCCAAGGGCGCCTCGATCCGCGAGCATGGCCATGGCGAGTACCGTCTGCGCTACCCGATGAAGCTGGTCAACGGCAAGTACGAGCGCATCAGCTGGGATACGGCGCTCAACGAGATCGCTGCCCGCATGATGGAGTTGCGCAAGGCCAGCGGCCCGGACAGCGTCTACTTCGTCGGTTCCTCCAAGCACAGCAACGAGCAGGCCTACCTGATGCGCAAGTTCGTGAGCTTCTGGGGCACGAACAACTGCGACCACCAGGCGCGCATCTGCCACTCCACCACGGTTGCCGGTGTGGCCAACACCTGGGGCTACGGTGCGATGACCAACTCGTACAACGACATGCAGAACAGCAAGTGCGCGTTGTACATCGGCTCCAACGCCG
>CAMLNH010000178.1 GCA_946481355.1 uncultured Curvibacter sp. | reverse complement strand
GCGTGGTGCCCAGGTGGAGATCTGGCAATGCGATCACCAGGGGCACTACCACCATCCCGGTGACGGCAACCGCGCCGACCCCGATTTCCAGGGCTACGGCCGTGTGGCGGTGGACCGCGAGGGGCACTACCGTTTCCGCGCCATCCGACCCGTGGCTTACAGCGGCCGCACGCCCCACATCCATGTCAAGGTCGCTCTGGGCACACGCGAACTCCTGACCACCCAGCTTTACGTGGCCGACGATCCGGGCAATGCGCGCGATTTCCTCTGGCGCAACTTGCGATCGGAGGCCGACCGGGCCGCGCTCACCATCCCCTTCGAGTCCGGTCAGCAAGGACTGCAGGCCCGCTTCCCCATCGTGCTCGCGCTCTGACGGCCACCAGACCGCAGCGCCCGGCCTGATCTGACATGATCGGGCACATGGATTCTGTTTCCCAACTGGCGCTGGGCGCCGCCGTAGGCGTGGCCGTCATGGGCCGACGCACCTCTCTCGTCAAAGCCGCCGGCTGGGGCGCCGTGCTGGGCACACTGCCTGACCTGGACGTCTTCATCGACCATGGCGACCCCATGCTCAACATGGTCCTGCACCGGGCCGAGAGCCACGCCCTGCTCTGGCTCACGCTCTGCGCACCGGTGTTCGCCGCCGGCATCGCACGCCTGCATGGCGAGTGGCCGTTGTGGCGACGCTGGTGGCTGGCGGTCTGGCTGATACTGATCACACACCCGCTGCTGGACACACTGACCATCTACGGCACCCAGCTGGCCCTGCCCTTCAGCAACCATCCCTACGGCCTGGGCAGCGTCTTCGTGATCGATCCGCTCTACACCCTGCCCCTGCTGCTGGGCTTGCTGTTCGCCCTGGCCGGCTGGCGCCGGCCTGCCTTCGCGCTGCGGGCCAATGCGGTGGGCCTGGCGCTGAGCACGGCCTATCTGCTCTGGGGCATGGCCGTACAGCTGCATGTGCGCGGCGTCGCCCAGTCCTCGCTGGCACGCCAGGGCGTCCAGGCCCAGGCGCTGCTGGTCACGCCCACTGCCTTCAACAGCGTGCTCTGGCGCGTGGTAGCCACCACGCCCACGCAGTACCACGAGGGCTTCTATTCACTGCTGGACGCGCGGACCGAACCGGTCTGGGAAACCCACGAACGCGGTGCCGAGCTGCTGCAAGCCTACGCCGGCCACCCGGGCTACGAACGACTGAACCGTTTCGCCAAGGGCCTGGTCTCCATACAGGCCGTGAACGGCCGCGCGCACCTCAGCGATCTGCGCATGGGCCAGACACCGACCTACACCTTCAGCTTCGACATCGGCCCGGCCGCGGGCCCCGGCGCTGAGCCGGAAGCAGCTCAGGCACGCGGTCGCCGGCCCGAACTGTCCCGCGCGCTGCCCTGGCTCTGGGCCCGCCTGCGCGGCGACCCGCTGCCTCCGCCACGCTGAAGGCCGCCCAAAGAAAAAGCCCGCAGTCACGGGACTGCGGGCTTTTCTGTTGGTGGGCGATACATGGATCGAACATGTGACCCCTGCAGTGTGAATGCAGTGCTCTACCGCTGAGCTAATCGCCCTGAATCCGTGCGCAAAGCGTTTGCGTCTTCAGGAAAACCAGCATTATGCCACAACCCGCGGCGACCTCTTCAGGCCACGGCACGCCAGACCGTCTTACCGCCACTGGCCTTGTCGAGCTGGTTCAGCAGATCCTCGTGCGCCGCCTGCTCCTGCTCCGAGGCCGTGATGACTGGCAACTCGAAAGCGCTGAGATCCACACGCTCGAAGCTCCCGGCAGTAGCACTGGTCTCGGCCGCATCGATCAGCAGGGCATCCTGCCCGCGCGTGAGGTTGATGTAGACGTCGGCCAGCAGCTCGGCATCCAGCAAGGCACCGTGCAGGGTACGGCCGGAGTTGTCTACCCCCAGGCGGTCGCACAGGGCATCGAGCGAGTTGCGCTTGCCCGGGTACATCTCCTTGGCCATGGCCAGGGTGTCGGTGATGCCCGAGACGAATTCGGCGAAACGCGGCTTGCCGATGAGCTCCAGCTCCTTGTTCAGGAAGCCGACGTCGAAGGCCGCGTTGTGGATGATGAGCTCGGCGCCCTGGAGGTAGGCCAGGATCTCCTCGGCCACTTCGGCGAACTTGGGCTTGTCGCGCAGGAACTCGTTGCTGATGCCGTGCACCCGCAACGCATCCTCGTGACTGTCGCGCCCGGGATTGAAGTAGAAGTGCAGGTTGTTGCCGGTCAGCTTGCGGTTGAGCAGCTCCACGCAGCCCAGTTCGATGATGCGGTCGCCGTTTTCGGCGGACAGGCCTGTGGTTTCGGTGTCGAGGACGATCTGGCGCATGCGTCCATCATAGCGGCAGCGCCGCCGCGCTCAGTGGTTTTCCTTGGCGTGGTTGATGGAGTACTTCGGAATCTCCACCACGACATCCTGCTGCGCCAGGATGGCCTGGCAGCTCAGGCGTGACTGCGGCTCCAGGCCCCAGGCGCGGTCCAGCAGGTCTTCCTCGTTCTCGTCGGCTTCGTTGAGCGATTTGTAGCCCTGGCGCACGATGACGTGACAGGTCGTGCAGGCGCAGCTCATGTCACAGGCGTGCTCGATGTTGATGTGGTTGTCGAGCAGAGCCTCGCAGATCGAGGTGCCGGAGGGCGCGCTGATCTCGGCGCCCTGCGGACAGTATTCGGGATGGGGCAGGATCTTGATGACGGGCATGCTGCTTCTTTCGGTGAAGGCTCAGACGGCCTCGATGTTCTTGCCGGCCAGGGCCTGGCGAATGCCGCGGTTCATGCGCAGGGCAGCGAAGGCTTCGGTGCCCTTGGCCAGGGCTTCGGTAGCCGCGTCGATGGCTGCCGCCTCGTCCTGTGTGCGGACCCCCTCGAGGGCAACCATCAGGGCATCGATGGCCGTGCGCTCCTCTGCCGAAAGCAGATCACCATCCACGGCCAGTGCCGTACGCGTGGCCATGAGCATGCGTTCAGCCTCGACCCGGGCCTCCACGAGCGCCCTCGCCTTCATGTCGGCCTGCGCGGTCGTGAAACTCTCCTGCAGCATCTGCGCGATCTGATCATCGCCCAGACCATAGGAAGGCTTGACCTGGATGCTCGCTTCCACACCGCTGGTCTGCTCGCGCGCAGCCACCTGCAGCAGGCCGTCGGCATCGATGGTGAAAGTCACGCGGATGCGCGCCGCACCGGCCGCCATGGGCGGAATGCCGCGCAGCTCGAAACGCGCCAGACTACGGCAGTCGGCCACCAAGTCGCGCTCGCCCTGCACCACATGCAAGGCCAGAGCGGTCTGGCCGTCCTTGTAGGTGGTGAAGTCCTGCGCCATCGCCGTCGGGATGGTCTGGTTGCGCGGCACGATGCGCTCCACCAGGCCGCCCATGGTCTCAATGCCCAGCGAGAGCGGAATGACGTCCAGCAGCAACAGGTCGCCCGCCGGGTTGTTGCCTGCGAGCTGGTTGGCCTGGATGGCGGCGCCCAGGGCCACCACCTCGTCGGGATTCAGGTTGACCAGCGGCTCGCGACCGAAGAATTCGCCCACGGTGCGACGGATCACCGGCATGCGCGTGGAGCCGCCGACCATCACCACGCCCTGCACCTCGTCCACGCGCAATCTGGCATCGCGCAGCACCTTGCGTACGGCGCTCATGGTGCGTGCCGTCAGTGCAGACGTGCAGGCCTCGAACTGGTCGCGGTTGAGTGAAAGGTCGACCGAGCCGCTCGAGAGCTCGATCTCGGCCGTGACGATCTCTTCATCCGACAGGGCTTCCTTGGCGGCTCTCGCCTCACCCAGGATGCGGGCCTGATCCTCGGGCGTGTCGGCCGTGAGACCGGTCTCGCTCAGCATCCAGTCGGCCAGGGCCCGATCGTAGTCATCCCCCCCCAGCGCCGAGTCACCGCCGGTGGCGATGACCTCGAACACCCCCTTGGACAGGCGCAGCACGGAGATGTCGAAAGTCCCACCGCCCAGATCGTAGACGGCATAGACGCCTTCGCTGGCGTTGTCCAGGCCGTAGGCAATGGCAGCGGCCGTCGGCTCATTGATCAGGCGCAGCACATGGAGGCCGGCCAGCTGGGCCGCGTCCTTGGTGGCTTGGCGCTGGGCGTCATCAAAGTACGCGGGCACGGTGATGACGGCACCGTAGAGATCGTCGTTGAAACTGTCCTCGGCGCGGTAGCGCAGCGTCGCCAGGATCTCGGCACTGACTTCCACCGGCGTCTTCTCGCCTGCGATCGTGCGCACACGCACCATGCCCTGCCCATCGACCAGTGCATAGGGCAGTTTGTCCGCATCGGCAATGTCGGCCAAGCCTCGGCCCATCAGACGTTTGACCGAGGCGATGGTGTTGCCCGGGTCATGGATCTGCTGCGCCAGCGCCTCATGTCCGATCTGGCGACCATCGCCCTGCAGGTAACGCACCACCGAGGGCAGGAGCACGCGGCCCTGCACATCGGGCAGGCACTCGGCCACACCGTGGCGCACGGCAGCCACGAGGGAATGGGTGGTCCCCAGGTCGATGCCCACCGCGATGCGCCGCTGGTGCGGATCGGGGGCCTGACCGGGTTCGGAAATCTGCAGCAGTGCCATCGTTGTTCTGTTCTAGCCGTGGGAACGGGTCGGTATTGTCACCCGAGGCGGCTTTCCATGCTCTCGTAGCGGGCTTCGATGTCCTGCGCGAAACGCTCGATGAACATCAGTGCCCTCACCTGCGCCACGGCGCCGGTGTAATCCTGCGCGCCATCGATCAGCTGCTCGCAGCGCTCCAGCATACCGAGGCGGCTGCGGCTGACCTCGTCGCTCAAGGCATCCAGGGCCGCGGTGTCCTGTGCATCGTCGAGCGCCTCGCGCCACTCCATCTGCTGCATCAGGAATTCTGCCGACATGGCCGTGTTGTTTTCGGCGTTCACGGGCGCGCCGTGCAGCTCACAGAGATAGGCCGCGCGCTTGAGCGGATCCTTGAGGCGCTGGTAGGCCTCGTTGATACGCACAGACCATTGCATGGCCACGCGCTGCGCGGCCGTGCCCTGGGCGGCGAATTTGTCGGGATGGGCTTCGCGCTGCAGGTTCTTCCAGCGCGCGTCGATGGCAGCGCGGTCCTGCGCAAACTTTTGCGTCAAGCCAAAGAGTTCGAAATCGTCAGACTGGAGGTTCACACGCGGAACGATTCACCACACCCACAACGATCACGCTCGTTCGGGTTGTTGAACTTGAAGCCCTCGTTCAGACCTTCGCGCACGAAATCGAGTTCCGTCCCATCGATATAGGACAGACTTTTGGGATCGATCAACACCTTGACGCCATGGTCTTCAAAGACGATGTCTTCAGGAGCGATCTCGTCCACGTACTCGAGCTTGTAGGCCAGGCCCGAGCAGCCGGTGGTCTTGACCCCCAGGCGCACGCCCACTCCCTTGCCACGCTTGGCAAGGTAGCGGGTCACATGCCGGGCTGCGGCTTCGGTGAGGGAAACGGACATGGTCGTTTAAAGGTTGAGAGTTCAGTGTTGCGAGTTCAGCGTGGACGCTCAACGCTGAACGCCCCACGCTCAACCTGCCATCATCAGTTCACGTGCTTTTTGCGGTAGTCGTCCACGGCGGCCTTGATGGCATCTTCGGCCAGGATGGAGCAATGGATCTTGACCGGCGGCAGGGCCAGCTCTTCGGCGATCTGGCTGTTCTTGAGCGCCGCCGCTTCGTCCAGGGTCTTGCCCTTGACCCACTCGGTCACGAGCGAGCTGGAGGCGATGGCCGAACCGCAGCCGTAGGTCTTGAAGCGCGCGTCCTCGATGACACCGGTGGACGGATTCACCTTGATCTGCAGCTTCATCACGTCGCCGCAGGCGGGTGCGCCTACCATGCCGGTGCCGATCGTGTCGTCACCCTTGTCAAAGGAACCGACGTTGCGCGGGTTCTCGTAGTGGTCGATGACTTTTTCGCTGTATGCCATGATTTCTCTCCTTCGGGCTCAGTGAGCCGCCCATTGAATCGTGCTGAGGTCCACGCCGTCC
>CAMLNH010000177.1 GCA_946481355.1 uncultured Curvibacter sp. | reverse complement strand
AGGCCGGCGCCAACACCGCCTGGGTGCCCTCGCCCACCGCGGCCACGCTGCACGCCCTGCACTACCACCAGGTCAACGTGGCCGCCATCCAGGACGAGCTGGAAAAGCAGGCCACGGCCAAGAACTTCAAGGCGCTGGAAGACAAGCTGCTCACCGGCCTGCTGACCATCCCCGTCGAGCCCAAGCCCAACTGGAGCGCCGAGGAGATCAAGCAGGAGATCGAGAACAACTGCCAGGGCATCCTGGGCTACGTGGTGCGCTGGATCGACCAGGGTGTGGGCTGCTCCAAGGTGCCCGACATCCACAACGTGGGCCTCATGGAAGACCGTGCCACGCTGCGCATCAGCAGCCAGCACATCGCCAACTGGCTGCTGCACGGCATCGTGACCGAAGCCCAGGTGCGCGCCGCCTTCGAGCGCATGGCCGCTGTGGTGGACCAGCAGAACGCCGGCGACCCGCTGTACAAGAAGATGGCTGGCAACTTCGAGACCTCCATGGCCTACAAGGCCGCCACCGACCTGGTCTTCAAGGGCCTGGAGCAGCCCAGCGGCTACACCGAGCCGCTGCTGCACGCCTGGCGTTTGAAGGTCAAGGCCGCTGCGTAAAGCACCAGGACCTGAGGAGACAACGGCGCCTGCGGGCGCCGTTTTTTATGGTTTCACTTGACCTGGATGACGACCTTGCCCTTGGCCCGGCCGGCTTGAACGTAGGCCAGGGCCTCGTTGGTGGCCTCGAAGGGGAAGACCTGGTCCACCACGGGGCGGATGGCACCGGCCTCGATCAGACGGGTGATCTCCTGCAGCTGGGCGCCGTTCGCCTTCATGAAGAGGAAGCTGTAACCTATGCCCCGGCTTTTGGCCTTGCGCCGGACACTGGCACTCAGCAGCCGCATGACCAGGCGCAGGAAGCCGGAGGCCGCAATCGCCTGGCCGAAGGCCGGGTCGGGTGGCCCGGAGATGGAGATGAGCTGGCCCCCCGCCTGGAGCACGCGCAGCGATTTGGCCAGGGCGGCGCCATCCTGGCTGTGCAGCACCACGTCGTAGTCGTGCAGGGCCGCTTCGAAGTCCTGCGTCCGGTAGTCGACCACCACGTCGGCGCCCAGGCCCTGCACGAGCGCGGTGTTGCCCGCGCTCGTCGTCGTGGCCACCGTCGCACCCAGATGTTTGGCCAGCTGGATGGCAAAGGTGCCCACACCGCCGGAACCCGCCTGGATGAAGACCTTCTGCCCTTTTTTCAGGTTGGCCTGCTCCACCAGCGCCTGCCATGCCGTCAGGCCCACCAGCGGAATGGACGCGGCCTCCACCATGGAGAGATGGGCGGGCTTGAAGGCCAGCGAGGCTTCGCGGACCGCGACGAATTCGGCAAAGGTGCCGATCCGGAAATCATCGACGCGCGCATAGACCTCGTCGCCCGGTTTGAATTGCCGCACACCCGGGCCGACCTGCACCACCACCCCGGCCACGTCGTGGCCCAGGATGAGCGGCAGGCGATAGGGCAGGATGAGCTTGAACTCACCATGCCGGATCTTGGCGTCCAGCAGGTTCACACCCGCGGCATGCACTTCGACCAGGACCTCGTCATCGCGCAGCGCCGGAACCGGCAGCTCTGCGGACTGCAGGGCACTCTTTTTGCCGTAGCGCTCCAGTACAAATGCTTTCATGGTCTTTCCTCGTGCAAGGTGGGGTGCGTCTACGCGCTGAGACGCAGGTCTTTGCGCACGCCCGCCTGCACCACACTGGCCGGCGCAAAACGGCGCAGCATGCGCAGGCGTTTGGCCATGCCGGGCGCATAGTGGGTGCTGGGCTGCGCGGCCGTGGCCGCCTTCAGCACCATCTCGGCCACCACCTCGGGGCCGTCGGCGCTCACCATCACCTCCTTCACCCGTTTCTCCACGCCCACGCGTATCGCATGGTAAAGGTCCAGCGGGGCATCGGGCTGCAGCAGGTTGGCGTCGAAGGGTGTGTTGATGTAGGCGGGCTCGACCACCGAGACCCGGATGCCCTGGGTGCGCAGTTCCTGGTCGAGTGACTCGGAATAGCCGGCCACGGCGTGTTTGGTGGCGGAGTAGAGGGCCATATAGGGCATGGGCAGGAAGCCCAGCACCGAGCCGATGTTGATGATGCGCCCACGGCCCTGCTGGCGCATCTGCGGCACGACGGCACGCGTCACCCGCACCAGCCCGAAGAAATTGGTCTCGAAGATCGCACGCGCCTGCGCCATCGAGCTTTCTTCCGCGCCAGCGGGCGCTATCCCGAAGCCGGCGTTGTTGACCAGCAGGTCGATGCGGCCCTCGCGCTGCACCAGCTCCCGGACGGCGGCGTCCACCGAGTCGTCGCGGTTCACGTCCAGGGCCAGCATCCCGAAGGGCCGTCCGCTGCCCGCTGCGCCGCCGCGTCGGCTGGTGCCGTAGACCTTGTAGCCCGCCTGCGCGAGCCGTTCCGCCGTGGCCAGGCCGATGCCCGATGAGGCCCCGGTCACGAGGGCTACTTTTTTCTGCGAGTTCATGAGATTTCTCCGTCAGTGGATGGGTGGGGGAACGCGGTGGCCGGTCTGGCGGGCCGCGCTGTGTTGCGCAAATTTGGCATGATGATCGTCATATATTGGGGCGAAAAAAAGACCGCGTTGAAGGGGCGCTTCAGTGCATGGCAGTGTTCAGGTGCTGAAAGGCGGCCAGGCGCAGGCTGTCCGACAGCGCCGGCTCATCGACGGCACGGGCCAGCATCAGGGCGCCGACCATGGTGGAGAGCGTCACGAGCGCCCGTTCATGGGCGCCGGGCTGTCCCCAGTCCGGTGACTGGCGGGCTATCAGGTCGATCATTTCCTTGATGTGCCGGGTGGCCACGCGGCGCACCTCGGGCACCTGGCGCCCCGTTTCAGAGCCCAGGGCCGCCAGGGGGCAGCCGTGCTCCACCTGCTCGACGCGCTCGCGGGAGAGGTAGGCGCTGAGCATGGCGGCCAGCGCCTGGCCGGGGGGGACTGCGGCCACCACGTCCGCCACGCCGGCCGCGGCTTCCGCGCAGGCCTGGCCCGCCGCCTCGGCCAGCATGGCCTCGCGGGAGCTGAAGTGGGCATAGAAGGCGCCGTGCGTCAGGCCGGCCTCTTTCATGATGTCCGCCACGCCGGTGCCGTCATAACCGCTGCGCCGGATCGCACGTGCGGCCACAGCCACGATGCGCTCGTGGGTGGCCTCCTTGGCGGCGGCGCGGGCGGTGGTGGCTGTTTTTCGCATGACGGTCATCATACATGAATGTCCGGCCCAGTGCAAGGCGGCGGTGTCTGCCAGGCTGGGACATATCCCCGCACCTGACGCGGCAGGGGCTCGCGCGGACAATCCGGGCATGCCCGAGCTGCAGCCCCTGATCGATTTCGTACACAAGCACCCGCGCCTGCTCGTCATCACCGGGGCCGGCTGCAGCACCGCCGCCGGCATCCCCGATTACCGCGACGAGAACGGCGCCTGGAAACAGCGCGAGCCCATGCGCTTCCACGTCTTCACCGGTGACCCGGTGGCGCGCAAGCGCTACTGGGCCCGCAGCATGCTGGGCTGGCGCACCATGGCCCATGCGCAGCCCACGGCCGCGCACCATGCGTTGGCGCAGCTGGAGCGCGCGGGGCGTATCGGTTTGCTCGTGACGCAGAACGTCGACGGCCTGCACCAGGCCGCGGGCAGCACGAAGGTGGTGGACCTGCATGGTCGCATCGATACCGTGTGCTGCATGGGCTGCGGTGTGCGTACGCCGCGCCGTGCGCTGCAGGATGAATTGATGACGCGCAACCCAGACTGGCTGGCGCTGGATGCGCGCAGTCTGGCCGATGGGGACGCCGATCTGGAGGGGCGGGATTTCGCGGCCTTTGAGGTGCCGGACTGCCCCGCCTGCGGCGGCATGCTCAAGCCTGATGTGGTGTTCTTCGGCGAGAGCGTGCCGCGGGAGCGTGTAGCGGCGGTGCGGGAGGCGCTGGCCCAGGCCGACGCCGTGCTCGTGGCCGGGTCTTCGCTGATGGTGTATTCGGGTTACCGCTTTGTTGAGGAGGCGTTGGCGGTGGGCAAGCCTGTGGTGGCGGTGAACCGGGGGCGCACGCGGGCGGACTCTGTGTTGGCGTTTAAGGTTGACGAAGAAGTGGGACGAGCGCTAGAGGTTTTGGGGCGAGAAATGGACGTATTGGAAAAGACTTAGACTGTTCGCTTTTCTTCTGTTAAAGCGCCAGAAAGTAAGTTCGGATGAACAGCGATGGATTCTCGAGTAACTGAGCTGCACTGCATCATGCCGATTGCGAATATCGCATCGGTACTGCAGCACGGGATACTGTCGCATGAGCGGGCAGCCCAGTTGCGGCATCACAGTGTTGCAATGCAAGCTGTGCAGGATCGCCGCGACGTGAAGACGGTACCGGGAGGGTTAAGGCTTCATCAATACGCAAACTTGTATTTTCACGCACGAAATCCGATGCTATCGGTTCGTCGAAACGAGGACGTATGTGTCCTTAGGATTTCGACCCAGGCTTTGAGCTTGCATGGAACGGTGATTACAGACCAGAATGCAGGCAGCAAATACGTTCGCTTCTATTCACTTGAGCAGTGGCGATTGCTCGACTTTGATGATATTTTCGCACGTGACTGGACGCATCCTGACGACCAGATCAGGGAGTGGCGTCATAAATCGCGTAAATGCGCTGAAGTTTTGGTGCCACATCAAGTCCCAGCCAACTTCATCACAAGCGCTTACGTTGTTGACGATGCAGCGTTGATAAGATTAAATCAAACGGGTTTTACGCTTCCTGTCGTAGTCAACCCAGATTTCTATTTTCGATAACCTCATGGGTACCTTTAAGGCAATCATTGGAGACATGTTCAGCAGCGATGCTCAAACGCTGGTGAATACCGTCAACTGCGTTGGGGTTATGGGTAAAGGGATTGCGCTCCAATTCAAGCAGCGTTTCCCGGGGATGTATGAGGACTACGTGCGCCGATGCGAGCGCAAATTAGTCAGGCTGGGGGAGCCGTACGTCTATGAAGATATGACCGGGGCCAAAATTCTAAACTTCCCGACTAAAGATCACTGGCGTTCCGCCTCGCGGCTTAGTGATATTGAAAAAGGCTTGTCTTACCTCGCTGAACACTACGAGCAATGGGGCATCAAGAGCATATCGATGCCCCCACTCGGATGTGGCAACGGCGGCTTGGAGTGGTCCGAAGTCGGTCCATTGATTTATCAGAGGCTTCACAAGTTGCCTATTGATATAGAGGTATTCGCTCCGTATGGGACGCCGAGCGCCGAGCTAAAAACAGAATTTCTTGCGGCCCCGACACAGCTTTCTCTTGAGGGCAAGGGTCGGCGGATGGAAAAAATGAACCCCGGCTGGATCGCCTTGATTGAGGTTTTAAAGGAGCTTGAGGATCAGCCGCATGCTCCTCCTGTGGGGCGAACGATTTTTCAGAAGATATGCTACGTTGTCACAGAATTAGGTGTGCCGACAGGATTCGAGTTTGGTAAGGGGAGTTACGGCCCATTTTCGGCTGATGTCAAACCAGCGTTGCATGATTTTGCTAACAGAAATTGGCTTCTGGAGAAACCTCTTGGGCGCATGGTTGCTTTGCATGTCGGTGAGCAATTCGCAAAAGAGCGGGTAAAGTTTTCGAGCGAAATAGAACGGCATCGCAAATCGATTGATAAAACGGTCGATCTGTTCAGTCGTATCAAGGACACTGAACAAGCGGAAGAAGTTCTCACTGCCTTGTTTGCAAGTCGACAATTGAAAAAGGGGAATAGAAATGCTGATATAGAGGAGCAGCAGATCTATGACTACATTCTTGAATGGAAGAAGACTTGGCAAGAGCCGGCAAAAAAACAAGCGGTAGCTGAGGCCATTCGAAATCTGGCTTTGCTGGGCTGGATACGGGTCCGACCCAGCAGTTCAATGATGGAGCTTGCTTGAGCTCTAGCGTTTCATTGCTTCCACGTTAAAGCCCGCAGCGTCCAATTCCATTTGTAAATGATCCATCGGCTCCATGGCGCCAGTGTGTTGAATTCCGCCGAAATCTGACCCACTAAGGACCGAG
>CAMLNH010000176.1 GCA_946481355.1 uncultured Curvibacter sp. | reverse complement strand
GCGAGGGCTACCGCAACTTCTGCAACAAGCTCTGGAACGCCACGCGCTTCGTGCTCATGAACTGCGAGGGTCAGGACTGCGGCCTCAAGGAACACGGGGCCGAGGAATGCGTGCCCGGCGGCTACCTGGAGTTCAGCGCCGCTGACCGCTGGATCGTCTCCCTGCTGCAGCAGGTCGAGGCCCAGGTGGCCCAGGGCTTTGCCGACTACCGCCTCGACGTGGTGGCCAACACCATCTATGACTTCGTCTGGAACGAGTTCTGCGACTGGTATCTGGAAATCGCCAAGGTGCAGATCAACGGCGGCAACGCCGCGCAGCAGCGCGGCACGCGCCGCACCCTGATCCGCACGCTGGAGACCATCCTGCGCCTGGCACACCCGCTGATCCCCTTCATCACCGAAGAGCTGTGGCAGAAGGTCGCGCCCGTGGCCGGCCGCATGGGTGAGTCCGTCAGCATCGCCGCCTATCCGGTGGCTCAGCCCGAGCGCATCGACGCCGCCGCCATGGCCGAGGTGGCGCGCCTGCGTCAGTACGTCGACGCCTGCCGCAACCTGCGCGGCGAGATGAATGTCTCGCCCTCTACGCGTCTGCCGCTCTATGCGCTGGCCGGCAACGCCGGCGAGGCTGCTTTCCTGACGCAGTGGGCACCGGTGCTGCAAGCCCTGTCCAAGCTCAGCGAGGTCAAGGTCTTCAAGGCCGAGGCTGAATGGGCCGCCGCTGCCCAGGCTGCCCCCGTGGCTGTGGTGGGTGAGGCCCGTCTGTGTCTGCACATGGAGGTGGACGTAGCGGCCGAGAAGCTGCGCCTGGGTAAGGAAGCCACGCGCCTGGAAGGCGAGATCGCCAAGGCCAGGGCCAAGCTGTCCAACGAGGCTTTCGTGGCCAAGGCCCCGCCGGCCGTGATCGAGCAGGAGAACAAGCGTGTGGCCGACTTCACGGCCACGCTGGCCAAGATCCGGGACCAGCTGGCACGTTTGAAGTGACACATTCCGCAGGGAGAATGGTGACCATGAACAAGATCAAGACCGCTGTTTTCCCCGTCGCTGGCCTGGGCACGCGTTTCCTGCCCGCCACCAAGGCGGCGCCCAAGGAGATGCTGCCCGTCGTCGACAAGCCGCTGATCCAGTACGCGGTGGAAGAGGCCTATGCGGCCGGCATCCGCCACATGGTCTTCGTGACGGGCCGCAACAAGCGTGCCATCGAGGACCATTTCGACACCGCCTACGAGCTGGAGAACGAGCTCGAACAGGCCGGCAAGCAGGCCCTGCTGGACATCGTGCGTTCGGTGCAGCCCGAGGACATGCTCTGTTCCTATGTACGCCAGCCGCGCGCACTCGGCCTGGGTCATGCGGTGCTCTGCGCCGAGCACCTGACCGAAGGCGCGCCCTTTGCCGTGTTGCTGGCCGACGATCTGATGATGGGCCCGCCCGGCGGCTCGCCTGTGCTGGTGCAGATGGCCGAGGTCTTCCAGCGCCTGGGCCGTTCGGTGCTCGCGGTGCAGGAGGTGCCGCAGGAGCAGGTGCGCCGCTACGGCATCGTCGCGGGCACGCCCGCCGGTGAGCGCCTGCTGCAGATCGAACGGATGGTGGAAAAGCCGGCGCCAGAGGCTGCACCTTCACGCCTGGCCGTGGCCGGCCGCTACATCCTCACGCCGGCGGTCTTCGAGCAGATCCGCCAGCAGCCGCGCGGTGCGGGCGGCGAGATTCAGCTCACCGACGGCATTGCTGGTTTGCTCAAGCAAGAAGCCGCCTACGCCTACACCTATGCAGGCAAGCGCTATGACTGCGGCAGCAAGGAAGGTTTTCTGGAGGCCACCGTGGAGCTGGCCCTGGCGCACCCCGAGGTGGGCACGCGTTTTCGCGACTATCTGAAGTCGCTCAAGTTCTGAGTCGTTGAGAGCCCTGTGCGGGCTTGTATTTATCGACGCTTGAGGACGTGGATGTAGTCCTTGCCCTCGGTGCTCTGTTCCAGCAGCTCGTTGCCGGTCTGCTTGGCAAAGGCTGCGAAGTCGCGCACCGAGCCGGAGTCGGTGGCGACGACCTTGAGGGTCTGGCCGCTCTGCATTTCCGCCAGGGCCTTCTTGGCCTTGAGGATGGGCAGGGGGCAGTTCAGGCCGCGGGTGTCGAGTTCTCGGTCAGCGTTCATCACAGGTCCAGATAAATCAATACTGGCTGAATTTTAAGCAATACGGGTATCAGCTGTCCGGCGTGGGGGCAGAAGGACGCGACCACTCGATGAACTGGGGCTCGTGGCCGCGTGTACGCAGCCAGTCGGCCAGGGCGTAGCCGGTGCCGGCCGGCCAGCATTTCACCTTGTCCGGCGTGAACAGTCGGTAGTCCACGAGCTCGGGCGACAGCCGCACCTCGCCTTCACAGCGCGCGTGGTAGGCCACGATGAGCTGGTTCATGCGCTGGAAATCGTAGACGCCAATGAGGTTGAGCTCCAGTGCGCGCAGGTTCGTCTCTTCCTGGATCTCGCGTGCGAT
Organism: uncultured Curvibacter sp.; assembly: GCA_946481355.1. Next base: position 3,605 of record CAMLNH010000176.1, on the reverse strand, counting down.
ACCCTGCTGCGGGGTCTCGCCGGCTTCCATGAAACCGGTGATCAGCGCATACATCTTGCCTTCCCAGGCCGCATTGCGCGCCAGCAGGATCTGCCCCTGGTACTCCACCACGGCGGCAAGCACGGGCACCGGGTTGTTCCAGTGCGTCCAGCCGCAGGCCGGGCAGCGTGTGCGTTCCTTGGCACCCCCGTCCTCCATCAGGCTGATGAGCGCCAGGGGCGTGGCGCAGGCCGGGCAGTAGTGGTAGTCGTGGTTCATGTGCTGAGACACGGGGTTGGTGTAGTCGTCATGGCGGCGGACCGGTCATTCAATGAACCACGGTGGGCTCTCCGTGGCCCTGGCGGATGACCAGTTGTCCGGCTTCGTCCAGGCTGAACACCCCGGCGTCATAGTTGCGCTGCAAACGCCGCACATGTTTGCCGAACATCAAGTCGACCACCCCGGTCACCCCCTGGGTCACTTCCACGCGCGCCTCCTTGACCAATGCCAGGCGCTCCTGCAGTTCCGCCCTTTCCTGCACGTAGCGGGCCAGCTCCTGGGTGGCATGGCGCCACGAGGCCCGGGCCCGCTCCAGCAGGCCTTTGGGGTCGCCTTGTTGCTTGAGGTGTGTGACGACCTTGGTCAGGTTGTCCAGCTCGGCATCCTGCTTCTTGATCAGCGCATCGAGCGCCTGATGGCGAGCTTCCAGTTCGGGGTTCACGCCCACCTGCACCGTGGTGACGCCGCTCGCATCGGCGCCCAGCCAGGGCGTGCGTATCTGCATCATGCTGCGGGCGGTGCCGCCCACGAGCCGGCCTCGCTCGGGAGCCTTCTCTCCCACCATGATCTGGTTGAGCGCTTGCAGTTCGCTTTGCAAGGCCATGTCCTCGATGGCGATCACCGTGCCGGCCTGGACCCGGGAGTTCTCCACAAAGCGTGCAGACACGGACCCCGCGGCCTTGACCTGGGCGTGGGCGAGGATGCCACCCCCCACAGCGATGAAACCGCCAGCCTCCAGCTCACCACCCTCTACCGTGCCGGTGACGGTGATGTCACCGCTCACATGCACTTTCATGCCGGCGAGCACATCACCTTCGATGTAGACCGAGCCGTCGTAGGTGATGTTGCCCAGATCCATGTCGACGTTGCCCACGGACAGCAGTTGCTCGACCAGAACGCCATGTTCCACACTGGCCGGACACCCCTTCAGGGTGGCGACCAGCAGGTTCGCATCCTCGCGTGAGGGTGCTACGCCCGCCAGATTGGCGGCGTAGGGGTGATCCAGCCCCGGCGTGGCTGGCAGCGGTTCGCCCCGCACGTTGCGGCCATCCTTGCCGGGTTGGGCCGGGATGCGTCGCATCACGGGCGTGCCCACGTCTACCGTCGGGATGGCGCCATGCTCGCGGAAATCGATCAGGCCCTGAGCGTCGACCTTGGGCGCCCGGTCACGCGCCAGATCGACCAGCAGCTGGAAGCGGGCATCCGTGCCGTGCACTGGAGGCTGGGCCGAGGCCAGCAGGAAGCGTGTCGGCGTTTGCGCCGCATAGACCTGGTCCAGGGCCCTGGGGTCCACCCCGAACACCACCTGGGCCTGCTGCAGCGCCTGAGAGATGTCTTCGGGTGTCAGTGATTTGCCGCCGCGGGCCGGCGTGACCTGGGCCCAGACGCTGCAAGCGTCCGGGGCCACCTCCAGGGTCAGCTGGGCGTCCTGTCGCTCACCAACCTGCATCTCCAGCGGGCCGGGGTGGGCGTTGAAGCGCCCCACCAGCATCGCGAGGGCCTCATCCTTGAGATGCCAGTGGCCATAGCCGGCTTCCTCGATCCGGGCGCGAACATCGGCCTCGGCCAGTGCAGCGCTGTCTGCTGCCGGCTGGACATGAACCCACAGCTGGCCGTCACGGTCATTGATTTCCAGGACATGCTCAGCTGCCATGAAGTTTCCTCACGGGTCTGACGCTTGTCAGCGTCGGCCTTGGCTCAGGCGGGAAAGACGCCTGTCGACAAGTAGCGGTCGCCGCGGTCACAGACCACGAAGACGATGGTGGCGTTCTGCGCCGTTGCTGCGATCTGCTGGGCCACCCAGCAGGCGCCTGCGGCCGAGATGCCGGCGAAGATGCCTTCCTCGCGCGCCAGACGGCGGCACATTTCCTCGGCGTCGCTCTGGCTCACATAGACCAGCTCGTCCACGCGGCTGGGATCGTAGATCTTGGGCAGGTATTCCTGCGGCCATTTGCGGATGCCCGGGATGCGCGAGCCCTCGCTGGGCTGGGCGCCGATGATCTTGATGGCCGGGTTCTTTTCCTTGAGGAAACGCGAGACGCCGGTGATGGTGCCCGTGGTGCCCATGGCGCTCACGAAGTGCGTGATGCGCCCGCCCGTCTGCTCCCAGAGCTCGGGGCCTGTGGTCTCGTAGTGGATGCGCGGGTTGTCAGCGTTGGCAAACTGGTCGAGCACGCGGCCCTTGCCGCTTTTTTCCATCTGTTCGGCCAGGTCGCGCGCGTATTCCATGCCGCCGCTCTTGGGGGTGAGGATGAGTTCGGCGCCGAAGGCCTTCATGGTCTGCGCGCGTTCGATCGACAGATCCTCCGGCATGATGAGCACCATGCGGTAGCCCTTGATGGCGGCGGCCATGGCCAGCGCGATGCCGGTGTTGCCCGAGGTGGCTTCGATCAGCGTGTCCCCCGGTTTGATATCGCCGCGCTCCTCGGCGCGCTGGATCATCGAGAGGGCGGGGCGGTCCTTGACCGAGCCGGCCGGGTTGTTGCCTTCGAGCTTGCCGAGGACGACGTTGCCGCGGGTCTTGTTGTCGGTGGCGCCGATGCGCTGCAGCGCCACGAGCGGCGTCTTGCCGATGGCATCTTCGATCGTGGGGTAGTTCATGGCCACCACTGTGCCATAATTTCCGCCTTCATTCTCCGTGAATGGCCCGCCCTGCCTCGGTGGTGAAATTGGTAGACGCGCCGGACTCAAAATCCGGTTCCGAAAGGAGTGTCGGTTCGATTCCGACCCGAGGCACCATATTCAAGGCCGCACAGTGTCAGCACTGTGCGGCTTTTGTTTTTTCAGTACCGCTCGCGCAGGTAGATGAAGGGTGTGGTCGGGCTGCCGAAGCGCAGGCGCGCGGCCGGTGCGCGGTCGGCATTGGCGCCGCACCATTGCGCGGTCATGAAGCTCAGATCAGGCACCGGGGCTGTGCCCGTGCCGGCGGCCGGGCCTGAGGTCCAGGCGCCGCACCAGTCGGTGTTGGCATCCACGCCCTGGCCCAGGTTGAGCACCACGTCCACGCTGCCCGGCGCGCGCGTGGCCGGTGTGATGCGGAAGTTGGTCAGGCCACCGCTCATCGTGGTCGAGGGACTCAGGGCCAGGCTGGCACTGGTGACGCTCAGGCCGCTGCTGCTCACTGTGTTGCCCACGGCCAGATTGCTCGCGCTCAGCGTGGTGCAGCGGTCCTCGGTGTTGAGCTGCCAGCTGTTGCCGTTCCAGTACTCGGCACGCACTGGCACCAGCAGGGGCAGGGCGTCCGAGCCATAGGCGTTGAGCAGGTTCAGGCGGCCCAGCACCATGCCCGTGCTGCCGAGCCGGATGGCATTGCAGCCCGTGCCGCTGCACACGCCCGTGGTGCCGGC
>CAMLNH010000175.1 GCA_946481355.1 uncultured Curvibacter sp. | reverse complement strand
CAAGCCGATCGAGGACATCGCCGATGCGCGCCGTCTGACCATCCCTGCACAGCGCTTCGGCACGGCCGAGGAGTTCGGCGCCATCTGCGCCTTTTTGTGCAGCCAGTACGGCGGCTATATCAACGGCCAGAACGTGTTGGCCGACGGAGGGGCCTATCCTGGCACGTATTAACGCCGCACCGACGACACCACGATGCCGGCCACGATGAGCACGAAGGCTGCGCCGTGGTAGATCTGGGGCAGCTCGCCCAGCAGGGCCGCTGACATCAGGGCCGCGAGCAGGGGCGTGAGGTTGCCGAAGAAGCTGGCCACCGTGGGGCCAGCGCGCTGCACGCCGATGCCCCAGGCGCGGTAGGCCAGCACGGCGGGGCCCACGGCCACGAAGACCAGGGCCGCGATCAGCGGCCAGCCCCAGACTGTGGGCTGGTCGGTCACCAGCCATTCACCGCCTGCGAACAGCGCGGACCAGGCCAGACCGTAGACGATCTGCGCCATGAGGAAGGCGGCCCAGTCGCCGCGGATGGCGGCAGGCTCGCCGCCCGGGCGTGCCAGCATCCAGCTGTAGAAAGCCCAGCAGATGGCTGCGATCAGGATGTACACGTCACCGGCGACCAGCTGCACCTGCAGCAGCGCTTCCAGGTGCCCGCGACTGAGCACCAGCAGCACGCCGGCGATGGACAGCACCGCCCCCATCATCTGACGGCGCGAGACCGGGGCCTCGAAGAACAGGCGGCCGATGAGCTGCATCCAGATCGGCATGCTCGCGGCCACCAGGGTCACGTTGATGGGTGAGGAGGTCTTGAGCGCGAGGTACTGCAGCGCGTTGTAGGCCCCTACGCTGAGCAGGCCCAGCCAGGCGAAACGCCGCCAGTGGGTCCACAGCCCGCTGTCACGCCGCAGCACCCAGGCCGCCAGCGGCAGCAGGATCAGCCCGGCCAGGGCCCAGCGCAGCAGGTTGAGCATCATGGGCGGCACGAGTTCGGCCACCATGCGGCCGACGACGGCGTTGCCGGCCCACATGAGTGGCGGGATGGTGAGCAGCAGGGCGGTGGAGGGCGAGAGGCGCGTGTGCATGGGGAAGCACTTTAGCAAGCCGGGTGCGCCCTTGCGGTCAGGGGTGTTTTGCGCCGTGACGCGTGCAGGCTCGCGAGGTGCTCACGTAGAATTTCCAGCCACATTCAGGAGACCCACATGACCCAGCCCCGTTTCCGTGCCGTGCGCATCAACCAGCATGGCGGCCCCGAGCAGATGCAGATCGTCGAGGTGACGGTGGGCGAACCCGGACCCGGCGAGGTACGCATCCGCCACCAGGCCTGCGGCCTGAACTTCATCGACGTCTACCAGCGCGAAGGCGTGTACCAGCTGCCCATGCCGGCCCAGCTGGGCATGGAAGGCGCGGGCGTGATCGAGGCTGTGGGGGCGGGCGTGACGCACCTGAAGGTGGGCGATCGCGCCGCCTACGCGAGCCAGCCGCCGGGCGCCTACTGCGATGTGCGCGTGATGCCGGCCAAGTGCGTCTGCAAGCTGCCCGACAACATTTCCTTCGAGACTGGCGCAGCCATGATGCTCAAGGGCCTCACTGCGCAGTACCTGCTCAACAAGGTGCGCCCGGTTGAAGGTTTGCAGCCCGGCGACCACATCCTTTTCCACGCTGCCGCGGGCGGCGTGGGCCTGATCGCCTGTCAGTGGGCCCGGGCCCTGGGTCTGCAGCTCATCGGTACCGCAGGTTCCGACGCCAAGTGCGCGCTGGCCAAGGCCAACGGTGCGGCCCACATGATCAACTACGCCACCGAGGATTTCGCGGCGCGCGTGAAGGAGATCACGGGCGGCAAGGGCGTGAAGGTTGTTTACGACTCGGTGGGCAAGGACACTTGGGACAAGTCGCTCGAATGCCTGCGGCCTTTCGGCCTGATGGCCAGCTTCGGCAATTCCTCGGGGGTGGTGCCGCCGTTTGCGCCGGGCAGCCTGGCGGCCAAAGGTTCGATCTACGTGACGCGCCAGACCCTGTTCAGCCACATCGCCACGCGCGAGAGCACGCAGCCCATGGCCGATGATCTGTTCGCCATGGTGGGCAGCGGCAAGGTGAAGATCCACATCGCGCAGCGCTACCCGCTGGAGCAGGTGCAGCAGGCGCACCGCGACCTCGAAGCCCGCAAGACGACGGGCAGCACCATCCTCACGCTGTAGGGAAACAGGCGCTCAGCGCAGCAGCCCCGGCACGCCACACGGCATCAACTTGGCCTGGGTCACCTCGCCCTGCAGGGCACGCCGGTCCGACGGTGAGTTCGTCGCAATCGATGTCCGACCTGCGCCAGGCGGGCGTTGGCGCGCCGATAGGTGCGGTCTCGCCCGGCGAAGTCGCTTCAGACCAGTTCGCTGGCACGTGCGACAAGGAAGTCGAGCAGTGCGCGTGTCTTGGCCGGCACGAACTTGCGCGTGGGCAGCACGGCATAGGCCGTGACCCGTCCCAGCAGCCAGTCCGGCAGGATCTGGATCAGCTGCCCGCTGTCCAGAAAGCGCCGGGCGATCAGCCGTGAAACGGTCACGTAACCCACGCCGTCCACACTGGCCTGCAACAGCGTGGCGAGACTCTGGCTGCGCAGCACGGGCTGTACCGGCACTTCCACGGCCGTGCCGTCTTGACCCTCGCAGGGTTCGAGTCGCAGCCGCCGCCCGCCGCCGGTCTGCCCCGGCAGCAGGGCCGGCCTGAGGTAGGCGTGATGTTGCAGATCCTGCGGGGTCTGCGGCGTGCCGGCACGCCGCAGATAGGCGGGTGCGGCGCAGAGGATGAGCTGGTCGTTGCCCAGCGGGCGGGCCACGACATTGGCGTCAAAGCCCTCATCGGTCGGCAGCACGGCGAGGTCATAGTCCTCCAGCCGGCTCAGGGGCTGGGGATCGATGTCGATCTCCAGCTGCAGCCGGGGCTGCTCCTCGTACCAGCGCGCGATGCTCGGGGCGATGAAGAAGGAGGCCATGACGGGCTCGCACAACAGGCGCACCGTTCCTTCCAGCTGCTGGCTGTGTGCCGCCGCCGCCATCTCGGCTTCGTCGATGTCGCGCAGGATGCTTTGCACGCGGGCACCGTACTCGTTGCCGGCTTCGGTCAGCGAGAGCTTGCGCGTCGTGCGATGCAGCAGGCGCGTGCCCAGGCTTTGCTCCAGATCGGCCACGAGCCGGGTGACGACGGCGGGCGAGAGGTCCAGGGCACGGGCGGCGGCGCTGAAGCTGCCTTCTTCGACCACGCGCTGGAAGACGCGCATGGAAAGGAGTCGGTCCATGGTGCGGTGCTCCGAAATTCAAGTGACTGATTATTTCTATTTCAGAAATTATTATTTGATTGTGACGCTATTTTTCTGTTGTTCTTCAAAAATTACAGTACATCCCATCGATGAATCGAAATAAAAACCGAGGCATCGAGGCCTGGACAGACGAGAAAGCGATTTCCTGCCGTGCCCAGAAACATGTTTGTCTTTGAAAGGAAATACACCATGAACCGCAACACCACCGCAGCCGCGATCGCTCTGGCCCTGGCCACCCTGGCAGCCGGCCCCGCCTTGGCCGATGAGGCCGGTACCAAGACCCGCGCCCAGGTCCAGGCCGAACTGCAGCAGGCCCAGCGCAACGGCGACATCGTCGAAGGCGAGCCCGCGATGAAGCTCAACGAGCGCTTCCCCGGCCAATACCCTGTGCAGGCCGAGCGCGACGGCAAGACCCGCGCCGAGGTCTATGCCGAGCTGATCGAGGCCCGCCGCACGGGCAACATCGTCGATGGCGAGCCGGCCGTGAAGCTCAACGAGCAGTTCCCCGGCCAGTACCCGGCCCAGACCAAGACCGCCGGCAAGACCCGCGCCCAGGTGCAGGCCGAACTGTACGAGGCTCGCCGCACGGGCAACATCGTCGACGGTGAGCCCGCGCTCAAGCTGAACGAGCAGTTCCCGAACCGTTACCCGTCCAAGGGCTGATCAGCAGCGCATCGGGACAGACAGGCCGTGGGGCGCAGGCGCCACGGCCTTTTGTCCTGCCGGGCTCAGCCGCGTGCGCGGCGCACGCGCAGCAACTCGTCGAGCAGCAGCAGGACCACGCCCAGGGTGATGGCGCTGTCGGCCAGATTGAAGGCCGGGAAATGCCAGGTGCCGATGTGGAAGTCCACCATGTCAACCACATAGCCGTGGATCAGCCGGTCCAGCACATTGCCCACGGCCCCGCCCATGATGCAGGCCAGGGCCCCGCAGAAGAGCTTCTGGCCTGCGTGGGCGCGCATCAGATAAATCATGAAAAGGGTGGCGGCCGCACCGATGCCGACGAAGAACCAGCGCTGCCAGCCGCCGGCCCCGGCCAGAAAAGAGAAGGCTGCGCCGCTGTTGTGCACGCGCACGAGGTTGAGCCACCCGGTCAGGGTGGTGCTCTCGCCCAGCTGGTAGTGGACCAGGATGGCGATCTTGCTCAGCTGATCCAGCACCAGGATCAGCAAGGCGATGCCCAGCCACTGAAGCATGCCGCCGGTGTTGGCCTTGCCCATCAGGCGACCTTGCGCGGTTCGCCAGCACCGTAGAGGTTGCTGGTGCAGCGACCGCAGAGCGTCGGGTGGGCGGCGTCATGGCCCACGTCATCGCGGTAGTGCCAGCAGCGTTCACATTTCTGGGCGCTGCTGGGTTCGACCTTGATCGTCAGCGCCGAACCCGCCTGCAGCGTCACGGCCGAGGTGATGAAGACGAACTTCAGGTCCTCCCCCAGGCTGGCCAGCAACGCATGATCTTCGGCGTTCGCCGCCAGCGTGATGGTGGCCTGCAGCGAGGCGCCGACCTTGCCTTCGGCGCGCAGGGCTTCGATGTCCTTGTTGACCGCATCGCGGATCTCGCGGATGCGGGCCCACTTGGCCAGCAGCGCGGCATCGGGTGCGGGCAAATCGCTGTAGGTTTCCAGGAAGATGGACTCGGATGTGCCGAACACCTTCCAGGCTTCCTCGGCCGTGAAGCTCAGGAAAGGCGCCATCCAGCGCAGCATGGCATGCGTGATCTGGTGCAGCGCGGTCTGCGCGCTACGACGTGCCAGCGACTTGGGCGCGGTGGTGTAGAGCCGGTCCTTGAGCACGTCCAGATAAAACGCGCCCAGGTCCTCCGAGCAGTAGACCTGCAACTTGGCCACCACGGGGTGAAACTCATAGACCTCGTAATGCGCCAGGATTTCGGCCTGCAGCTCGGCGGCGCGCGCCAGCGCGTAACGGTCGATCTCCAGCAGCTGGTCCGCGGGGACAGCGTCTTTGGCGGGATCGAAGTCGCTGACATTGGCCAGCAGGAAGCGCAGGGTGTTGCGGATGCGGCGGTAGGCGTCCACGACGCGGGCCAGGATCTTGTCGTCGATGCCCAGGTCGCCCGAGTAGTCGGTGGCCGCGCACCACAGGCGGATGATCTCGGCGCCCATCTTCTCGCTGACCTGCTGCGGGGCCACGACGTTGCCCACGCTCTTGCTCATCTTGCGGCCCTGGCCGTCCACGGTGAAGCCGTGCGTCAGCAGGCCGCGGTAAGGTGCGCGGCCGTACATGGCGCAGGCGGTGAGCAGGGAGGAGTGGAACCAGCCGCGGTGCTGGTCGTGGCCTTCCAGATACAGGTCGGCCTCGGGGCCACCGTCCTCATGGCCGCTGTGCGGGTGCGAGGTCTTGAGCACCGTGGTGTGCGTGGTGCCGGAGTCGAACCAGACTTCGAGGATGTCGCTGCTCTTGCTCCACTGCGCGGCACCCGATGTGTCACCGATGCGTTGCAGGATGTCGGCGCAGGAGAGCTTGCTCCAGGCCTCGATGCCGCCTTGCTCGACCACCTCGGCCGCGAGGTCGATGATCTCGGGCGTGCGCGGGTGCGGCTCACCGCTGTCCACGTTCAGCAGGAAGGGCAGGGGCACACCCCAGCTGCGCTGGCGCGAGATGCACCAGTCGGGCCGGTTGGCGATCATGTCGCGCAGGCGGGTCTTGCCGTTCTCGGGGTAGAAACTCGTCTCTTCGATGGCGGCCAGGGCCAGCTGGCGCAGGGTCTGCGGCGCCTTGTCCTTGGTAAAGATGCCCTCGCCCTCGTCCATGCGCACGAACCACTGGGCCGCGGCGCGGTAGATCACCGGCGTCTTGTGGCGCCAGCAGTGCGGGTAGCTGT
>CAMLNH010000174.1 GCA_946481355.1 uncultured Curvibacter sp. | reverse complement strand
TCCTGAAGAACTGGCGCATGGTCAAGGTCGCCACGACCAAAGCCCAGCGCAAGCTCTTTTTCAACCTGCGCTCCAAGAAGCAGGGCTACAAGGCCGATGCCGCCGCTGCGGACGCCGCCACCCACCGCGAGACCCTGAGCGAAGGCGAGATCGATCTGATGGCGCGCGAGCTCAATGTGAAGCGCGAAGAGGTCATCGAGATGGAGACGCGCCTGTCGGGCGGTGACGTCATGCTGGACCCGGGCCCGAGTGCGGACGGGGAAGACAGCTTTGGCCCTATCGCCTACCTGGCAGACGCCAACCACGAGCCCACAGCCATGATCGAGGCACGCCAGCGCGACCGCCTGGCCAGCGACGGCATCAGCACCGCCCTGGCCACGCTGGATCCGCGCAGCCGCCGCATCGTGGAAGAGCGCTGGCTCAAGGTCAACGACGACAGCTCGGGTGGCATGACGCTGCACGAGCTGGCCGCCGAGTACGGCGTGAGCGCCGAGCGCATCCGCCAGATCGAAGTGGCGGCCATGAAAAAGATGAAGGTCGCGCTGGCAGAATACGCCTGACCTGGCACCCGCCTCAACCGGCCCCGACTTGTCCAGAGTCCGGGGCCTTTTCATTTCTGGAGTTGCGAGCATGCGCTTGATCCCCTCGTCCCCCCTGCGTCGCGCCCTGCTGGCGCTGGCGCTCGCCCCCTTCGCCCTGGGCAGCCAGGCCGCCGAGCCCTGGCCGAACAAGCCCGTGAAACTGCTGGTGGGCTTTCCGGCCGGCACCTCGCCCGACCTGGTGGCACGCACGCTGGCCGAGCCGCTCTCCAAGGCCCTGGGCCAGCCCGTGGTGGTGGAGAACCGCCCGGGTGCCGGCGGCAATATCGCCGCCGGCCTGGTGGCCAAGGCGACCGACGGCCATACGCTGGGCGTGATGATCAACGGCAACCTCACCATCGCCAAACTCCTCAACCCCAAGACGCCCTATGACCCAGCCAAGGATCTGGCCCCCATCAGCCTGATCGGCACCGCACCGCTGGTGCTGGCCGCACCGGCCGGTGCGCCGGGCAGCAGTACGGCCGACTGGCTGGGCGCAGCCCGCAGCAGCGGCAGCAAGTGGAGCTATGGCTCGCCGGGCATCGGCACCGTGGGCCACATCGGCATGGAGCTGTTCAAGGCGCGCACGGGTGCCGAGCCTGTGCACGTGCCCTACCCCGGCTACCCGCAGGTGGTGACGGCCATGGTGGGCGGTGATATCCAGCTCTCCATGCTGCCCCCGGGCCTGGCCCAGGCCCAGGCCGCTGCCGGCAAGGTGCGCCTGCTGGGCGTGACCTCGGCCGGCCGCAGCACGCTGGCACCGGGTGTGCCCAGCCTGTCCGAGGCCGGCGTGAAGGACTTTCAGCTGGAGATCTGGAACGCCGTGGCCGGCCCGGCCTCACTGCCCAAACCCGTGGTGGCCCGACTCTCGGCCTTGCTGAGCGAGATCGCGCGCAGTCCCGAGGTGCGTCAGCGCCTCTACCAGCAGGGCTGGCAGGTGGCCGGTGGCAGTTCGGAGGCGCTGGCCCGCCGCATCGCTGCGGACACCGCGGCCATGGGCAGGATCATTGCCGAGCGCGGCATCAAAGTCGAATGAGCGCGAGCCGCGGCCCGCGGTTCACTGCTTGAGCAGCAGGCGGATGTCGTCGGCCAGCGCGCCGGCGCCGCTGCCGTAACGCGAGTACAGGCGCAGGCGGCCCTGCGTGTCGTAGATGTACATGCCGGCCGAATGGTCCATGGTGTAGCTCGTGGGCGTCTTGCCCGCCACCTTCTTGTAGTAGACCTTGTAGTCCTTGGCCACGGCAGCGAGCTGCTCGGGCGTGGCGGCGTACAGCGCGAGGAAGCTCGGGTCGAAGTTGGCCATGTAGACCTTCATGATCTCGGGCGTGTCGCGCTCGGGGTCTACGGTGACGAACAGGCCCTGCACCTTCTCGCCGTCCTTGCCCAGCAGCTTCCTGACGGTCGCAAGTTCGGTCATGGAGGTGGGGCAGACATCCGGGCACTGCGTGAAACCGAAGAACATCACGACTACCTTGCCCTGGAAATCCTTGAGCGTGCGCGCCTGGCCGTTGTGGTCGGTGAGCGCGAAGTCCTTGGCGTAGTCGGCGCCGGTGACGTCGATGGCGTTGAAGCTGGCCTTGCCGCCTTCGGAGCAAGCGCCCAGCAGCAACGCGCCGCCCGCCAGCGCGGCGAGCAGGATGGAACGGAGCAGTCGGCGTTTTTCCATGAGGGTCCTCAGAGCAGGTAGTGGTCGAGCAGCAGTGCGGCGAAGAGCACGCTGAGATGGATGAGCGAGAAGCGGAAGGTGCGGCGTGCGAGTTCGTCCGAATAACTGCGCCAGAGCTTGAAGTCATAGACGAAGAAACCCACGCTCAACACCACGGCTGCGGCGAGGTACAGCCAGGAGCTCATGCCGTAGGCGAAGGGCATGAGGCAGGCCGCGAACAGCACCAGGGTGTAGAGCAGGATCTGCAGGCGCGTGAATTCGTTGCCATGCGTGACAGGCAGCATGGGCAGGCCGGACTTGCGGTAGTCCTCGACGCGGTACAGGGCCAGGGCCCAGAAATGCGGCGGCGTCCAGAGGAAGATGATGAGAAAGAGGATCAGCGCCTCGGGGCCGACCTGGTTGGTCATGGCGGCCCAGCCCAGCACCGGCGGCATGGCGCCCGAGGCGCCGCCGATCACGATGTTCTGCGGCGTCAGAGGCTTGAGGATCACGGTGTAGATCACGGCATAACCGACAAAGGTCGCGAAGGTCAGCCACATGGTCAGCGGATTGACCCAGACATACAGCAGGACGGAACCAGCCGCGCAGAGCACGGCCGAGAACAGCAGGGTCTGCACATCGCCGAGCTCGCCCTTGGCCGTGGGGCGCCAGGCCGTGCGCTTCATCTTGGCATCGATGCCCTTCTCGACGATGCAGTTGAAGGCCGCGGCGGCACCAGCCACGAGCCAGATGCCCAAGCAGGCGATGAGCATGAGCCGCAGCTCGGGCCAGCCCGGCAAGCCGGGCACGGCCAGCACCATGCCGATGAGTGCACAGAAGACGATGAGCTGCACGACGCGCGGTTTGGTCAGCGCATAGAACTGGCTGAACACGGAGGACGTCGGCGCGGAAACGGTAGCACTCATGCGGCGGAACTCGATACGGGGACGGAAGCGATGCGGATAACGGCGCGGTGGGTCTTGCTACCGGCCAGCCCCCAGGTCAGCAGGACCACCAGGGCCGCGGCGCCGCCCGTGTGCAGCACGGCGGCCAGCAGGGGCCAATCGAGCACCACATTGCTCAGACCGGTGAGGAACTGCAGCAGCAACAGGCCCGCGAGCCAGCGCGCAGGAACGCGCCAGGCCGGCAGCGCATGCAGGCGCCAGGCCAGCAGCACCAGCACGGCGATCACGAGGTAGGCCGCGAGGCGGTGCACGTAGTGGATGGCCGTGAGCGCGGCAAAACTAACGTGCTCACCAGCCGCCGTCAGCCCGAGCTCGCGCCAGAGCTCGAAGCCCTGGGTGAAATTCATCTCGGGCCACCAACTGCCCTGGCAGGTGGGAAATTCGGTACAGGCCAGCACGGCGTAATTGGTGCTGACCCAACCGCCCAGCGCGATCTGCAGCGTGAGCAGGACCAGGCCGACCTTCATCAGCGTATGCAGACGCGTCGGCAGCGGACGCGTGGCCGAGGCGCTGTGCAGCTGGGCATAGCGCACGGCCTGCAGCGCCAGCAGGGCGAGCAACAGCAAGCCGCCGAGCAGGTGCAGGGTGACGATGACGGGGAACAGCTTCATGGTCACCGTGAGCGCACCGAAGGCGCCCTGCACGCAGACCCAGACCAGCGTCAGCGTGGCCCACCAGGGGCTGGGCACCGCCAGCACGGCGCCGCCACGCCGCTGGCGCAGATGTTCGACCCAGGTGGTGATGGCGAGCACCAGGATGAGCACACCCACGCCGGTGGCGAGGTAGCGGTGGATCATCTCGACCCAAGCCTTGCCGTGCGTGACCGGGCCCGTGGGCATGGCCTGCTGTGCGGCACTGATCTCGGCGTGTGCGCCCACCGGGCTGGCCTGGCCATAGCAACCGGGCCAGTCGGGGCAGCCCAGACCGGAATCTGTGAGGCGTGTGAAAGAGCCGAAGAGCACGAGGTCGAAGGTCAGGAAGAGTGTGAGCAGGGTCAGGGCCTGCAGGCGACGCGAGCTGCCGGCCTGACGGTTGCGCAGCCAGACCCAGGCCAGCGGACCGGCCGCGAGCACCAGGCCCATGCCCATGAGGCGCAGGGCCGGGCTCAGATCGTAGAGGGCTTGCGTGTCCATGCTCAACGTCCCGGCTGGTCCCAGGAGGACGAGGCGCGCAGCAGGCGCTCCAGGTCGCGCTTGGCCTTGGCCGCGGTCTCTACGGTCATATGGGCGGGGAATCGCATCATCCAGTTCCCCATGGGGTCGACCACGTAGAGGTGGTCCTCGATGCGCTGCCCGTCTGCCGGTGCCAGCCAGCGCGCCAGTTCGTCGGCCGGCACGCGCAGGGCCTTGACGTCCTGCAGGGCGGGTTGGAGGTCTGCGGGCACGGGGCCGGTGTCGGTGATGAGCCAGACGCGGTCCATGCGCTCTTTCTCACGTCCCATGAGCTCGCGCAGTTGGCGCTGGAAGTAGAGCTGCTGCTGGCAGACCTCGGGGCAGACCGCAGGGCCCACGCTGAGCAGCAGCCACTGGCCCTTGAGTTCGGGCAGGCGATGCGTAGCACCTGTGAGATCGAGCGCCAGCAGTTCGGGCAGCGGGCGCTGCGGATCGATGAGCTCGCCAAAGCTGCGCTTGCTTTCGGGACGGATCACGTAGTAGGTGAAGTAGGAAGCGATCACCGGTGCAGCACAGACGAGCAGCAGCACGATCATCTTCCAGCGACCGGCGCGCGTGCGTGCCGCATCTTCGGCCAGGGCCTGGCCGGGCTCGGGCAGGCTGTGCACGGTGAGCCCGAGGACGTGGTCTTGCGCGGCCTCAGGAGCTGCGGCCACGGAATCTTCGGACAATTTGGAACCAGACATAAAGAATCGCCATCAGGGCACAGAGCCCGAACCATTGAAATGCGTAGCCGTAGTGCTTGTCCACGCCGGTGTTGATCTGTGGCCAGTCGCGCAAAAGGCCGTCGGCCGCGGCCCCAGCCTGCTGGATCGACAGCCCTGCCAGCGGCAGGCCGATCTCGGTGCGGAACTGCGCCAGATCAAGATTTTGCCGGATCACCCCGGCCTCGGCCGGCCCCATCTCGTAAAGCCGTGAGGGCGGTGCGGCCAGCCGCCCCTGCACCACGACGGCCCCCGCGGGCGTGTCAATGGCCGGCACGCGGGTGCGGTCCTCGAAGTTGCGCGGCACCCAGCCGCGTTGCACGAGCAGCACACCCGCCTCGCCTTCCAGGCGCAGCGGCGTGACGACGAAGAAACCGGGGCGCCCGTTCATCTGGCGGTTGTCCAGAAAGACCGTGCGCCCCCCCACCCACTGGCCGCGGGCCTCGACCCGGCGGTGCAACAGATCCGGCTGGGCGTCCAGCCCAGCAGCGCTGCGCGCGTCGAGCACGGGCTGGCTGCCACGCGCGTCGATGGCGGCCTGCAAGGCCTCCTTCTCGGCCGCACGGCCCAGCTGCCAGCGCCCGAGCGCGGCCGTGAGCACCATGCCCAGCACGGTGACTCCGGTCACCAGCCAGAAGCGGCTACGCTCGGTCACGCGATAATCCCGTCCATGAAATACCTCGTCGCCCTGGCCTTTCTGGCCATCATTGCCAGCCTGGGCTCGGCCCTGTTCTTCATGCTGCGCGATGGCCGCGACGGCAAGCCCAAGACCAGCAACATGGCGCGCGCCCTGGCGTTTCGCGTAGGGTTTTCCATCCTGATCTTCCTCTGCATCCTGATCGCCTGGCACTTCGGCTACATCCAGCCCACGGGCATCAAGCCGGGCCAGTAAGCACATCACGCCTCAAACAAAAACAAAAGCCGCGTCGAGCGGCTTTTGTTTTTGTCGGCTCGGGCGCCTTACGGCGCCACGAGCTGGCAGGCATCACATCCAATACACCAGGATGTAGAGGCCGAGCCACACGACGTCCACGAAGTGCCAGTACCAGGCGGCACCCTCGAAGCCGAAGTGGCGCTCGGAGGTGAAGTGGCCCTTCTGCAGACGCA